>NZ_CALGEO010000024.1:0-7468 GCF_937881865.1 Candidatus Proelusimicrobium excrementi | reverse complement strand
CCCCGCCGGTCCAATTAAAGAAACGGCATAAATCTTCCCCGGCAAAAGACGGTTCCGAAACCAAAACCTCGTCAAAAGCCATTTGCCCGTAAACGTCCGCGCGCGGGGAAGACAAAACCTTTACCATCTTAAATTAGGCTCTCTGGCCGCGCTGACTTCGTCTATGCGTTTTACGGGGCAGTTTTTAGGAGCCTCGTGCAAAACTTCCGGATTGGAGCCCGCTTCAAGGAAAATGCTTGTCATGGCCGATATAAACTTATCCAAAGTTTGCTTATTTTCGGTTTCCGTCGGCTCTATCATAATAGCCTCCGGCACTATCAGAGGGAAGTATATCGTCGGCGCGTGAAAGCCCATATCCAAAAGCATTTTGGCGACGTCGGCGGTCCTTGCCGCGGGCAAAACACCTTTGTCTATCGTCAAAACGCATTCGTGCATACAAACGGCGTCAAAATAAGCCGGGAAATACTTTGCCAGTTTCACTCTTACGTAATTTGCGTTTAAAACGGCGTTTTCCGCTATTTCTTTAAGAGTGTTTCCGTCAAATTGGCTTAAATAACAATAAGCCCTTATTATCACCGAAATATTGCCGTAAAAACTCTTTATCCCGCCTATGCTGTGTTTTGTTTTTGCGGAAAGTTTATATTTTTTCCCGTCAAAAACAATACGCGGAACAGGCAGGAAGTCCGCCAGCTTTTCGCCTACGCCGACAGCGCCCGCGCCGGGGCCGCCACCGCCGTGAGGGGTGGCTATGGTCTTATGCAAATTGATGTGCATTAAATCAACGCCCATATCCGCGGGCTTTACAAGGCCTATCAAAGCGTTTAAGTTCGCGCCGTCCATGTAAAGAAGCGCGCCGGCTTTATGAGTCATTTCCGCGATAGTTTTGATATCCTTCTCAAATAATCCGGCCGTATTGGGGATAGTCAGCATTACAAGAGCGGTTTTAGGCCCCAAAACTTTTTTAAGCTCTTCCAAATCCACTCTGCCGTCAGGGCCGGATTTTATATTAACCACTTTGCATCCAGCCATAGCCGCCGTGGCCGGGTTTGTGCCGTGCGCGGTATCGGGTATAATAATTTCCCTGCGTTCAAAATCTTTGCGGGATCTGTGATATGCCGCCGCTATCAAAGCGCCGGTAAATTCCCCGTGCGCGCCGGCCGCCGGCTGAAGCGTAAAATCATAAAGGCCGGTTATCTCCTTAAGCTGATTTTGAAGAGCGTAGACAACGCTCAAAGTGCCTTGCACGTATTCTTCCGGCGCATAAGGATGAACGTTTGCAAAGCCGTCCAAAGAGCTTAAAACGTCATAAGCTTTGGGGTTGTACTTCATCGTGCAGGAACCCAAAGGATAAAAATGCGTGTCCAAACAAAAGTTCAGTCTGGAAAGATTCGTAAAATGGCGGACAACATCAAACTCGCTCATGCTGGGCAGATTGGGCGGAGTTTTCCTAAGCAGTCCTTCCGGCAAATAAGAGGAAGCCTTTTTATCGGCTTTCTTTATTTGAACTCCGCGCCTTAAAGCGGAAGATTTTTCTATTGAAAGCAAATTATGCGGATAGTTGTTCATATTATATCCCCCTCAGCGCGGAAGCGAAAGCTTCCAAATCGGCTTTGGTTTTGACTTCCGTCGCGCAGACGAGAAGGCAATTCTTCAAATTTTTGTCAGTTCTGCCCAAATCATATCCGGCCAAAATTCCCTTCTTGGCCGCGGCTTTAATTATTTGCGCGGCGGGTTTGGGGCATTCAAGAGTAAACTCGTTAAAGAAAGGTTTATCAAACTTAAGTTTATATCCTTCTGCGGAGCAAAGCATATCTTTAAGGATATGCGCGTTTTCGATATTAGCTTCGGCCACGTCCCTCATACCGAAAGGCCCCATAAGCGTAAGGTAAATCGCGGCGTTAAGCGCGCACAAAGCCTGATTGGAGCAAATGTTTGAGGAAGCCCTTTCGCGCCTTATATGCTGTTCTCTGGCCTGCAAAGTCAGCACGAAAGCCCTTTTCCCGTCGGCGTCTTTGGCCATGCCGCAAATGCGCCCCGGCACATAGCGGACATATTCCTTTTTACAAGTAAAAATACCGAGGCCCGGCCCGCCAAAGCTCATCGTATTGCCTAGGCACTGCCCTTCCGCCACGGCGAAATCCGCGTCATAAGAACCCGGCGTTTCAAGCGCGCCCAAACTTATCGGGTTTACCTGAGCTATAAGCAAAGATCCGGCTTCATGCACCGCGCGGGAAATTTCCCGTGCGTCTTCCAAACACCCGTAAAAGTTAGGGTTGGAAAGAACAAAAGCGGCGTATTCCCCGCCGGATAAAAGTTTTTTAAGCTCGGCCAAGTCAACGGTTCCGTTTTCAAGCGGAGCTTCTTCAAAATTAACCGCGCCGGAAGATTTAAAATAAGTGTTTAAAACTTTTTTGTACTCCGGGTTTAAAGCTGCGGAAAGCAAAACTTTGTTTTTATTTTTGATTTTGCAGGCCGCGCCGCAGGCTTCGGCCAAAGCCGTCGCGCCGTCGTAATGGGAAGCGTTTGAAACGCCCATTTCAAACAAAGCGCAGATACAGCTTTGATATTCATATATGGCATGCAGAGTGCCTTGGCTGGCCTCGGCCTGATAAGGCGTATAAGCCGTCAAAAATTCCCCTCTGGAACTTATCGCCCCGACCGCGGCGGGGATAAAATGTTCGTAAATTCCCGCTCCGGCGAAGTTCAAAAGCGGTTTGTTTAAAGCGGCGGCTTTCTTTACCGCGGCGGTAAGTTCGACCTCGGTTTTAGCGGGAGGCAAATTAAAATTCTTTGCGAAAAGGCTTTCGTCAATATCTTTAAATAAATCTTTTACGGAACGGGCGCCGACGGCTTCAAGCATTTCCCGCTTTTCTTTTTCTGTATTGGAAATAAACATTTTATCCTCTTAAAACATTCGCCCTTGCGCTTTTGCTAAGCGCAAGGGTATATATGCGGAAAGTAAAATTACAACGAGGCTTTATAAGCTTCAAAACTTAAAAGCGAATCTGCTTCTTTCGGGTCGGACATTTTTATTTTAAAAAGCCATCCGCCGGAGTGCGGTTCCCTGTTGACCAAAGCGGGATCGGCGGTTACGGCTTCGTTGACTTCAACGACTTCGCCCGAAACTGGGCTGAAAATATCCGAAGCGGATTTAACGGATTCTATAACGCAGCATCTTTCGCCGGCTTTAACCTGCGCGCCTTTCTGCGGAAGTTCAACAAAAACGATGTCGCTGATTTCATGCTGGGCGTGGTCGCTTATGCCGACGACGGCCGTTTCGCCCTCAATAAAAGCCCACTCGTGGGTTTTGGCAAATTTGCATTTTTCCTGTTCGTACATTTTTTACTCTCCTAAACTTTATTTTTATAAAAAGGCATTTTGACGGCCTGAGCCGGAACCATTCTGCCGCGGATTTCTATTTCCACTTTGTCGCCGTCGTTAATTTCCGCCGGGACGTACCCGCAGCCTATGGCTTTGAAAAGGGGCGAATAAGTCGCACTTGTAAGCGAGCCTATCTTTACGCCGTCTTTATATACACCGCAACCTTCCCTGGCTACGCCCGCGCCCAAAAGTTTAAAACCGATAAGTTTGTTTTTTACGCCTTCGGCTTTTACGCGGGCCATAATTTCCTTAGCGGTAAAAGGCTCTTCTTTGTTGAGTTTTACGACCCACCCGCAGGAAGCCTCATAAGGGTTTTTGCTTTCGTCCATATCACTGCCGGAAAGCAAATATCCGGCTTCCAGCCTTAAGACGTCGCGCGCACCCAAACCGCAAGGTTTAAAACCGTGCTCCAAAGCCCAGGCGAAAAGCTTGTTTATCTGCTCCGCCGGGCCCATGATTTCGACGCCGTCCTCGCCGGTATAACCAGTGCGAGTGACATAAGCTTTGGTGCCGAATAAATCTATTTCTTTAATCCAAAAACGTTTTAAAAGTTTTATGTCGGCGTCCAGGGCTTCAAGATAATCCAAAGCTTTGGGTCCCTGCAAAGCCAGCATGGCGTAAGAATCGGAAGCGTCCGTAACTTTTACGTCAAAACCGGCGGATTTCTTTTTAAACCATTCAAAATCTTTTTCCCGCGTAGCGGAATTTACCACCACGAGGAATTTTTCTTCGCTTAAGCAAAACGAGATAACATCATCAATAATGCCGCCGTTCTCGTTAAGAATATGCGCGTATGCGCCGCGGCCGGGCTCAAGTTTATAATTATTGGTAGCTGCATTCTGCAAAAATCTATAAGCGTCTTTGCCTTCAAAAAACACTTGCCCCATGTGGGATACGTCAAACATTCCGGCGTCTTCCCTTACGGCTTTGTGTTCGGCTATAATGCTTTCATACTGAACCGGCAAAAGCCAGCCGTGGAAATCCACCATCTTCCCGCCGGCTTTGAGGCAGGCTTCATACAAAGGCGTTTTTTTGAGTTCTTTTTCCATACTCCCCCCAGCTAAAATTATTATATAAAATTACTTCCGGCCCTCCGCCTTGGCGTAAGAGACTATTCCGTCCCTTATGCTTTCGGCCATTTTTTGCCTTACGCTTTTGGTGTTGAGGCGTTTTCTGTCGTTGGCGTTGCTAAGATAACCCATTTCCACCAAAACCGCCGTAGAATTAACGCCGCGCAAAACATAAAAATTGGCTTGTTTTATAGCGCTGTTTTGATGCACTTTTATACCCAAATTACCGCTTTTTTTGGTAACGCTGTTCCTGATATGCCCGGCCAATTTGGAACTTTGGTTTATATTCTCATTGGTGGCGAGGGATTTCAGCAGCAAATCGGCGAAACTTACCGTTCCGCCGCCTTTGCCTTCATATTGCAGGGCTTCGTTTTCCAAAGCGGCGGTTTCGGCGGCTTCCGCGTCGGAAGCCTTATCGGATCGGAAGTAGACTTCAAAACCGTTGGCGGAAGCGCGCTTGGCGGCGTTGGCGTGTATGGAGACAAAAACATCCGCCTTGAAATCATTGGCCATTGAGGCCCTTTTGCCCAATGTGATAAAAACGTCGCTGTCCCTGGATATTTTAACTTCAAATCCTTTTTCTTTCTTAAGCAAATTGTATAGGATTTTGGCTACGGCAAGGTTTAAATCTTTTTCTTTGCTGCTGCCTTTTTTAACCGCGCCCGGGTCTTTTCCGCCGTGGCCTGGGTCTATCAAAATACGGAATTTGCCTGTTTGCGGAGCAGGTTTTTTAAGTTCTTCGTATTCCTTGGCCGTAACGAGTTTGTTTACTACGGTCTTTTTAGGCTGAGCGTTTTTTGCCGTGGCCGGCTTGCTTTGCGTTTGCAAAGGCTTTGCGGAAGCTTCAAAAAATTCATCGCCGAGTTCCACCGCGTCGTTTTCCGCCGAAACGCTGTCGGAAGGCTCTTCCCCCAGTACGGAAGGCTTTTCCAAAACCGAAATATTATCCGCGCTTTGGACTTCCTCCGCTTCCAACGCTTTTGAATCCGCAGCAGCGGCATAAGCCGAAAGCGGTGATTTGGGCGTACTTTCGCCGGAAGCGAAAGCTATGTAATCGCCTTCTTGGAAGACCTCCCACTCATGCCCGCGCCCTTTAAGCTGAACGCTTAAGGCCGCGCCTTCTTCTGTCTGGCGTATCTTAACTCTGTCTATAAAGCTGCTTTTCGGTCTTAGAGTTTCTTCCCTTTTTATTATCGCTTTCGGGAAGAAAATTTCCGCAAAATATTTCCCGCGCTTATCTTTGTTAAAATTGACTTTACCTTTGGTTTTAAAAATCAAAGCCGCGGAAGAAGCCGTTTCCTTTACTTCCGAAAGTTCAATATCGTAAAGCTTTTCTATAATTATCTTCCCGCCGGAAAGTTCCGTCTGAAAGCCGGTATAAAACCTGATTTTGGGGGAGTTGAAAAAGCTTATCGGCGCATATAAAACGCCGTCTTCCAGCAAAAGAGGAGCCTCAAGCTTATAACTTTCCCCCTTGACGGCGGCGTTTTGCTCGCCCGCCCTCAAAACGCAGAAAAATCCGGCCGGGCCTTTAAGGTTAAGCTGCCCCGAACGCCCGAACCAACTTGTTTGCAGTTTTAAAATTTTGGAAAGACGCACGGCCTCGGCATAATTTACGCCGTCTTTGTTAATTACTTGCACTTCGCCCTTATTTTTGCCGAGCATTTCCACAGGCGTTTGCGAAGCGGCCCGGCAAAACCCACAGCTGAAAAGCAACAAAAGAGGCAAAAGTATCTTTTTAAACATTATCGGGCAAATCCTCTTTCGGGGGAATATATTTAATATCCGTTTCGGCCATAACGGCGTAACGGTTGGCGTTCAGCCACTTGCGCTGTTCTTTATAAGAAGGGCAGTATTGCTCCACAGTCGCCCAAAATTCCGCGCCGTGATTAAAATGCAAAAGGTGTGCAAGTTCATGCACTATAAGATAATCCTGCACTATCTGCGGAGTTTTTAAAATACGGTAAGAAAAATTTAAATTCTTTTTTGAAGAACAGCTGGCCCACATGGTTTTTTGGTCCTTAATAACAATATTGTTAAAAGCAACCCCCATTTTATCGGCGATTTCTTTTATTCTTTTGGGCAGAATTGTTTTTGCCTGTTCGCGTATCCAGCGTTCGGCCAAAGCGGGCAGATTTTCGGCGGGGTCATTAATTATAATTTTAAGTTCTTCGTCTTCTTCAATGATAATCGGCTCTTTTATTTTGTCGCTTAAACTTACGACGCAGTTTAAAAGTTTGCCGCGGTAAAGAACCTTTCCGGCGGCCGGCGCGCAGGAAGAATCCGCCCCCTGCGGTTTTTCTTCTTCCGGCGTTTCGGAAGAGAAAACTTCCGGCAGGTCGCTTTTAAGTTTTTCTATAAAAAGTTTAACGTCGCTTATAGTAGTTTCAATATCAATATCCGCCATAAATACATTCTATAAAAATATATTTATTATTTTAAATATAATATGGCAAATTTTGCCAAACAAAAAGCTTCCGCAGAAAACGGAAGCTTTTACCTGCTTTTTGGCAAACCGGCATTTTACATTCCCAAACAATCAAAGTAGCAGTGAGTTACGCCAATGCCCGAACCGTCATCTTCCGAAATTGTTACAATACAACTCGTTCCGCCATTGCTTTGACTGCACGTCCCGCAGGAGGACGAAGAAGCGTTTTTGCAATTAACCGGGTTCATAGCGGAAAGATGCCAGCTCCAGCCGGAAGGCATTCCTCCTTTAACGCATCTGTTATTGCTCCATGTAAAATTGCTTCTGCAAGTGCAAATACCCGTCCAAGAGCCGTAGCTCCATCCGCTGCCGCTTGTGCATGTGGCTGTTCTTGTTTGTTTGCCGCCCGTGGTATTGGTGACATTGCCGGAACAATTCCTTAAAGTTTCCCCCCTTAGCCGCACAAGAACTTCCGTTCCAGCACTCATTTGCACCACATGTCGGCGTTGTAGGGCAAGAGCTGTCCCAATCAGACCAAGTTTTGTTTGAACAGCAAGTCCTTGTCGACGTGCTGTAGCTGCACCCGCTT
>NZ_CALGEO010000023.1:0-2407 GCF_937881865.1 Candidatus Proelusimicrobium excrementi | reverse complement strand
GCTTTGGCGGAAATTTTACGCGGACACGGCGCGCGTGAGGGGGAAGCTCCGTCGGCGGATTTTACCCCTGCCCCTTTGCCTTCGGCGGAGAACGTCAATACTCCCGACGCAGCCGGCTTCACGCCTTTGTTCCATGCTTTAATGGCCGGGGATAATGAACGCTTGGGTGAGATAATCGCCCTCGGCGCCGACGTAAATGTTAAGGCTCCGGCGGTCGGTTCTCCTTTGCTTTTTGCCTGCACTTCAGGCAATCTAGAAGCCGCAAAGCTTTTGATACGGGCGAAAGCCGATTTAAACGCAGCCGGCGACAGCGGCTATACGCCGCTTATGATGGCGGCGCAAACGGGCAATAAAGATTTTGTCGCTCTTCTTATTGAGGCCGGCGCCGACTTTAACGCGTCCCTCATTATTAACGGGCAGGATACCGGCTTAAACGCGCTTAAAATAGCGGAAACCGGCGGCTTTGAAGAAATAGCGGCCTTGCTTAAAGCCGCGGGGGCGAAGTAATGTCTTCATATATGACCGGCGTTTCTTTGGGGATACGGCTGTCAAAATATATTCCGCGTAAAATCGGGCTCGGCGCGGGGATTTTATTGTTTGCGTTCATAGGCTGGGCCGTATATGATTCTTTTGCGGATAAAGCCCATTATAATAAACTGCGGACGGAGACGGAAAATATTTTTGCGGCGGAACAAAAATACTTCGCAAAGAAAGGGGATTATACGGCCGATTTGCGTCTTTTGGATTTTGAGCTACCGCCCTCCTCTTCCGAAGTGAACTATTCCGCAAGCAGATACGTCCATGACGCCGGGGAGGCAGTGCTTACGCCCGAAAAATTTACTTTTACTTTGGGAAACGGCGATTCTTTTTTGGTTAATGTTTTTAAGGAACTGAATTATACGGAAGAGGGGAAAACTTCCAAATATTCGCTGTTGGAAATCCACGCTTTCCCTAAGTTCAAAACTTTGCGGGCTTCTTATTCAATAAGACGTATTTATGACGGATACTGTCCCGCTGGCCAAGAACTGCTGAAGCAGTGTAACGTAATGATACAAAATGCCGATAAGGCCGAAGATGATATCAAAAAAGGCGGAAAATTTTGTTCCCGTATGGGCGCAAATCCTACAAATATTGACCTTATTTGGCTTTTTTAGTTTGGCGGTATTTCCTTGGCGCAGTAAAAAATATACTAAGTTTGAACCGTAAAAAATACCCCCGGTCAGTTTAAATGACCGGGGGATGTTTTATCTTAGAACTTTAGCGATAATTTAATAATTGTAATCTGCGGGCTCCTCATCGGGCATTATCCGTTTGTAAATGTGAATCGGCTCCTCGTCGGGCATTTGCAAAACTGGAGGCTCTTGGGGTGTTATTTCCTTTTCGCTGATATTGTTCTCTTCTGAAGCGTCATAGGTGCGGATTAACTGCACGAATTCCGCTCTGTCGCCGTTTTCGTCAACGCCTTTTGCGGCGGAAGCGATATCCGCTATTTCTTTTAAAGATATATCGCCTTTAAAATCGCTGTTTTTAACCGCCTGGCCGAATGCGGCCGCCGCCGAAGCGAAACGGAAATCTTCCGAGGCTTGCTTAAAGGGTTTATAGTCCTTTTCTTTAAGAGTTTTGCTCATAAGTTTGCTTTCGTCGCCGTCGGGGGCTTTATACCTTATTTTTACAGTCAAAATTTCGTCTGAATTTCCGTACTTCGTTTGGGAATATTTAAGCTCGTCAATGTCCAAAGCTTCTTTCCCGCCTTTGGGGCGTATTTCGTAAAGCACGGTTACGGTGTGGCCCGCGCCGACTTCGCCCGCGTCTTTTTTGTCGTCGTTGAAGTCCTCGTTGTTAAGGGCGCGTTTTTCATAGCCGATAAGGCGGTAATCTTCCACTTTGGCCGGGTTAAATTCAACTTGAAATTTAACGTCTTTTGCAACCGTGAACATCGTCCCGCCAAATTCCCTTACCAAAGCTTTTTGCGCCGTTTTTAAATCATTGATATAAGCATAATTGCCGTTGCCTTTATCGGCGATTGTTTCCATAAGGGCGTCACGGTAATTGCCCATTCCGAAGCCGAGCGCGCTTATAAACACTCCGCTTTCTTTCGCTTCGGAAACTTGCTCCTCTATGCTTTTTGAGCTTGTTCTCCCTACGTTGAAATCCCCGTCGCTGGTTATAATAATTCTGTTATTGCCTTTGCGCAGGAAGTTCTTTTTGGCGGTTTCATAAGCTTTTTTAAGGCCTTCTTCCCCGTAAGTCGCCCCGCTTGCCCTGAGGGAGTCTATCACTTGAATAATTTGTTTCTTATCCTTAACTTTTACGCTGTCAAGTTTTACAACACTACGTTTTGCACTTAGAGACGAACTTATTTTGTCACCACCAAGTACTTTGATAGCAAATTTATATTCTGTATTAG
>NZ_CALGEO010000022.1:0-19761 GCF_937881865.1 Candidatus Proelusimicrobium excrementi | reverse complement strand
GATAGAAGCTTCCAAGAGAAGGCCTTTGGGTAAATTTATTTACGCTTTGGGGATAAGGCACGTCGGAGCGAAAACGGCCGATTTGCTGGCTTCGGAATTCGGTACGGTCGAAAAGCTTGCCTCCGCGGCTTTGCCCGACTTGGAAAGGATAGAGGAAATCGGCCCGGTTATCGCCAAGACGATATATGATTTCTTCGCCTCGGAAGAAGTTAAAAAGGAACTTAATTCTTTCCGCCTTTACGGAGTAAATCCCTTGCCGGCCCCGGCGAAAAAAGAGGGCGGCCCTTTAAGCGGAAAAACTTTCGTTTTTACCGGGGAACTCAAAACAATGTCCCGCACGGAAGCGGAAGCATTGGCCAAAGCCAACGGAGCTAAAACTTCCGGATCGGTTTCTTCAAAGACTTATGCCGTGGTGGCCGGCGCGGAAGCCGGAAGCAAGTTAAAAAAAGCTGAGTCTTTGGGAATAAAAATCATGAGCGAAGAAGATTTTTTGGCTTTGCTTAAAAACTGAAAAAGTAAAATTCGGTTTTGTTCCGCATACAGAATGTTTTTGCCAAATCTATAATTCCAAAAGGCTTCTTACTTTTGTATAATATATACAGTAGTAAAGATTCTACGGCAAGAGTAAAGGAAATATGGTAGCCAAAAAAAATCTGTGCGTGCTGATACTCGCAGGGGGTAAAGGCACGAGAATGAAGTCTTCCCTTCCCAAACCGTTGCATAATATTTGCGGCGGGCCCATACTTTCGCACATACTTAAAACGGCGCAGAAACTTAAACCCGCCGCGATAGGCGTGCTTACGGGGCATCAATCCGAATTTTTAAAACAAACGGTTAAAGACAATCTTAACAACTGGGGCATAAAAACCCCGGTGGAATTTTTGTTTCAAAAAGAACTTACCGGCAGCGGTACGGCGGCTAAAGATTCCGTCCCTTTTATAAAAAAATACGACAGGGTTTTAATCCTTGCCGGGGACGCGCCTTTGGTTAAAGCGGATACTCTTAAAAATTTGATTAAAACCCATGAAGCCAAAAGAGCTTCCTGTACGGTTTTTACCGTTACCGTTGATAATCCTTACGGTTACGGGCGCATAATCAAAGCGGAAGACGGTTCCTTCAAGAAAATAGTGGAACAAAGCGAAGCCGACGCCGAAACCGCGGCGGTAAAAGAAGTAAATTCCGGTATGTATGTTTTTGATACGGCCCCGCTTATAAAAATGCTTGCGCTGCTGCGTCCGCAGGGCGTTAAGAAGGAATATTATCTTACCGACACTCTTGGCTTT
This sequence comes from Candidatus Proelusimicrobium excrementi, assembly GCF_937881865.1. Taxonomy (NCBI): domain Bacteria; kingdom Pseudomonadati; phylum Elusimicrobiota; class Elusimicrobia; order Elusimicrobiales; family Elusimicrobiaceae; genus Candidatus Proelusimicrobium; species Candidatus Proelusimicrobium excrementi. The sequence goes on along the minus strand of NZ_CALGEO010000022.1, from coordinate 18,478 downwards.
TTAAAGCAGAATTCTTACGGGGTGGAGGTTTTCAATGCGGAGGATTTTACTGAAGCTATGGGCATAAATTCCAAGAAACAGCTTGCCGAGGCCGCAAAAATAATGCGCGCCAAAATCAACGATAAATTTATGGAAGAAGGCGTAACTTTCATTAATCCGGAAGTTACTTATATTGACCCGGAAGTCAAAATAGGCGCGGACAGCACTGTTTATCCGAACTGCTACATACAGGGCAAAACCGTAATAGGCGAAAACTGCGTAATCGGCCCGGACTGCTGGATAGAAAATTCCAAAATAGAAGACGGGGCCGTTATAAAAAGCGGCAGTTATATTACGGATTCTTCCGTCGGCAAAAATTGCCAGGTTGGGCCTTACGCCCATTTAAGGCCTATGGCCGTTTTGAAAGAAGGCTCCAAAGTGGGCAATTACGTGGAAATTAAAAAAGCCGTAATAGGCAAAGGCTCAAAAGTTTCCCACCTTACTTATATAGGCGATACCGATATGGGCGCAAAAGTCAATATCGGCGCCGGGACCATCACCTGCAATTACGACGGCGTAAACAAATTTAAAACCGTCATAGGCGATGAAGTTTTTGTAGGTTCCAATACGAATTTTGTTGCACCCGTTAAAATAGGCCGCGGCGCAAAAATCGGCGCGGGCTCCACAATAACGGAAGACGTCCCTTCCGCGGTTTTGGCAATTGCCAGGGCCAGGCAGGTAAATTTAAACAAAAAGAAAGGAAAATAAAAAATGATACGTTGCCAATGTTCCAGAGATTTAAAGGTTTTTACCTGTAATGCCAACAGGGCTTTGTCCGAGAAGATCGCCAAGCATTTGGGCAAGGAATTGGGCGCTTTGCGCGTTGACAGATTCGCCGACGGCGAAGTCGATGTGCAAATCTTGGAAAGCGTACGCGGCGCGGATTGCTATATAATCCAGCCGACGTGCTCCCCCGCCAATGAAAATCTTATGGAACTGCTCGTCGCCATTGACGCGATGCGCCGCGCCAGCGCGGGCCGCATAACGGCGGTTATACCGTATTTCGGCTATGCCCGCGCGGACAGGAAAAGCAATCCCCGCGTGCCTATAACGGCAAAACTGGTTTCCAACCTTATAGCTATGGCGGGCGCGGACAGAGTGATGTCCATGGATTTGCACGCAGGCCAGATTCAGGGCTTTTTTGATATCCCGGTTGACCACCTTAGAGCCAGAGGCGTATTTTTGGAATATTTCCTTAAAAACAAACCTAAAGATTTAGTTATAGTTTCACCCGACGTAGGCGGTGTGGAACGGGCGAGAAAATTCGCCGCTAAAATGGAGGCCGGCCTTGTTATTATAGACAAACGCCGCCCCAAAAAGAACGAAGCCGTCGTTTACAACGTAATCGGCGACGTAAAAGACAAAACGGTAATTATAGTTGACGATATCGTCGATACGGCTGGTACGCTTTCAGCCGTAGCCAATAAAGTTAAAGAAAACGGCGCAAAGAAAATCTATGCGGTATGCACGCACGGCGTACTTTCAAGGGACGGCGTTGACAAAGTGGATCATTCCGCAATAGAAAAATTATTCATTACCGACACTTTGCCGGAAAAGCGCAAAGCCAGCGATAAAATTCAGGTGCTGAGCATAGCCCATATTTTCGCCGACGCGATAAAGCGCAACCATGACGGCAGTTCTATAAGCGAGATGTTCAAATAAACGAAGTAAAGATTTCAAATAAACAACAGAAGTTGGAGGAAGTAACAAATGGAAAAAATTAAAGTAGCAGCCCAGGCCAGGCAGAAAGCCGGCGTAAGGGGAGAACTTTCAAAATTAAGAGCGACCAAACAGATCCCGGCCGTAGTTTACGGCGCAGGTAAAGAGCCGGTCAGCATTTCAATAGCGGAAAAAGATTTAATCGCCGTACAAAAAGCCGGCGGCAACGTAATAGTTGAAATTACCTTGCCCACCGGCACCGAACAGGCCATCATCAAAGAAGTACAGTATCACGTAGTAAAAGATACGCCGATTCATATTGATTTCCAGAGAGTTTCCATGGACCACGCCATTGAAACCGTCGTGCCCGTAGTATTAACCGGCGAATGCGCTTTTGCTAAAGCCAACAGCGCGATTGTGGACCACGTACTGCGCGAAGTAACGATTAAATGTCTGCCGGCAGATATTCCGCATCACATTGAAGTTGACGTTACCAACGTAACGATTGAAAAACATGTTTCCGTAGCGGATATCAAAGCCCCCAAAGGCGTAACGATACTCGGCGAAGGCGACAGAACTGTTGTTCACGTACTTATGCCTAAAGACGAGGCTTCCGCTGCCGCCGCGGCTCCTGCAGCCGACGCAGCCGCCCAGCCTGAACTTTCCGCCACCAAAGGCAAGAAAGAAGAAGGCGAAGCAAAGAAATAAGTTTGTATTTAACTGGGGCGCAATAATATGCGCCCCTTTTTTATTAGAGTGCTGTACGCGGCGTATGATTTTGCCGCTCTCAGCTTAAAATTTAAGGAAATTTTTTGAATATATGCCGCAAACGTTTTTAATAGCCGGTTTAGGCAATCCCGGCCGCCAATATGAACATACCCGCCATAATGCGGGGTTTATGGCTTTGGACGTTTTTGCGGAAGGGTTTTCCCCCATGTGGAACAAATGGCAGGGAGATAAAGGTTTGTATGCCAAAACGGAACTTTCAGGCAATACCGTTTATCTTTTAAAACCCATGACTTTTATGAACCTTTCGGGTTATGCCGTAAGGTCTTTTTCCTCTTTTTATAAAATACCGCCTAAAAACATTTTGGTAATTTTTGACGATATGAGCCTCTCTTTGGGTTCCGTGCGTTTAAGAGCGGGCGGAAGAGCGGGCGGCCAAAACGGAATGCGTAATATTATTGAGCAGTTAGGCACGCAGGATATCCCGCGTTTAAGAATAGGCATAGGCCCGCGGCCAGCCGTATTTGAAGGAAAGGATTTTGTCCTTTCCAAATTTTCTTCCCAAGAATCACCCCTTTTAAAAGAAGCTTTAATCAAAGCCGACGCCGCCGTGCATGATTTTATCGTAAACGGCATAGACGCGGCCATGACCAAAGCCAACGCAAAATAGATTTTTAAATTAATATTTAGGAATAGAATATGTTTTCACAGCTTTCAGGTTGGATGCAATATTTGTACGTCATATTATTTATGATGATTTGCGGATACGGCGTTCCTTATTTGGGCGGATTTAATTCCGGATGGGGCGAAAAGAAAAGGAACAAAGTTTATGCGGAGCGTATTAAAAGGGCAGCATTCCTTTTGGATAAAGGCGCGAACGTTAACACTCCCGACGTCCCGTTGGTAAAGGCAATGGACACACCCGGGGCTTTTAATCTTCTGCTTGATAACGGCGCCGACGTAAATATAAAAACCAATAACGGGGAAACGGTTTTTGATATGTACTCCACGCCGGAAGTTGAAGCCGTGCTGGAAGCGTATAAAAAACAGAAGTTTTTCGGCAAATAAAAAAACCCCGGTGTTTAAGCCGGGGTTTTTTGCTGTAAACAAAGATTTTATTTATTGTAAAATTCTTTGATTTTGTTGCAGACTATATTGATTTGTTCTTCCGTGATTTCCGGGAACATCGGGATTGAAAGAACTTCCTGCGCGGCCGCTTCGGTGTTGGGATAGTCTTCCGCTTTGCAGTTTAAGTGAGCATAGCAGGGCTGTTTGTAAAGCGGAACCGGGTAGTAAACGGCGTTGCCGATATTGTTTTCTTTCAGGAATGCGCTTAAACCGTCGCGGTCTTTAACGCGTATCGTAAATACGTAATAGCTTTGGCTCCAGCCTTCGGGCGCGGCCGGCGGCAGGACAACCTGTTTAATTCCCGCTAAATGTTTTCTGTAGAGTTCCGCGGCTTTGGCGCGGTTTTCGGTCCATTTCGCCAAATGTTTTAATTTTACGCCCAGTATCGCGGCCTGGATTTCGTCCATTCTTAAGGTTGATCCTTCTCTGTCATATTCATAGGCTTTGCCCAAAGAACGCCCGCTGTGGCGTATGCTTGAACAGGCGTCGGCGATTTCTTTATTATTGGTAACAACCGCGCCGGCGTCGCCGCAAGCGCCTAAGTTCTTGCTGGGATAAAAGCTGAATGCGCCGGCGTCGCCCCAAGTACCGGTATATTTGCCGGCGCAGAGGGCCAAGTGGCTTTGCGCGCAGTCTTCAATAACTTTAAGATTGTGTTTTTTTGCGATGGCCATAAGTTCGGGCATATTTGCCGGGTAACCGTACAAATGCACCGGCACTATGGCTTTGGTTTTGGGGGTTATTTTGCGCTCTACGTCTTTAGGGTCTAAGTTATAAGTCAAAGGGTCTATATCGGCAAAAACAAAGTCCGCGCCCGTGAGGGAAATGGAAGTCGTGGTGGCCACAAAAGTAAACGGAGTGGTTATAACTTCGTCGCCTTTGCCTATGCCGGCCGCCATAAGGGCTATTTGTATCGCGCTCGCGCCGGAAGAGCAGGTTACGCAGTATTCGGCGTTTAACGCTTTGGCGAAATCGGCTTCAAACTGCTGCGTTTTGGGGCCTAAAAGCCACTTCATGGAGTTTAAGGCTTCAAGCGCAGCTTTATTGATTTCTTCTTTAAGGCTGTCGTGCTGTTTCTGCAAATTAAACAAAGGTACGGCTGTATTGTTTGTCATAATTATTTATCCAGTGATTTAATCTCTTTTATCAATATAAGTTCTTTAAAGCTTTCGGTGAAAGCTTTTTTGGACATGTTTATTATCATTTTGACGATAAACATTCCGTCTTCCTTAAATAAATCTTCTTTAATTATTTCCGCATTGTGTTTTTTGAGGGTGTCGTTTATTTTTTCAACTACGTCGGGCGAAGGCTCGCATTTAATCGTAAGGGAATCGTAAAGCCTGACATAATCAAAGCTGTTCATAAGTTTGCGTAAGAACAACTGCAGTATCAATACGAAAATCGTTGCCGTGCCGGCGATTACAAACTCCCCGTAACCGGCGGCCATGCCTACCGCGGCCACTATCCAAATGCCGGCGGCGGTGGTCAAGCCGGAAATTTTATTGCCTTCGCGCAGTATTGAACCCGCGCCGAGAAAGCCTACCCCGGCCACTATCTGCGCGGCGATTCTGGCGGGGTCTCCGCCGTAATTAAAAGCGGAAGCTATGGAAAGCAATGTAAACACCGCCGATCCGGCGCAAATTAAGGTATTGGTGGCAAAACCGGCCGGTTTATCGTGGTATTGTCTTTCAAGCCCGATAATGCCGCCCAAAATCAGCGCGGCTAAAATCCTTAATATTACATCTTCGGTAGTTAGCATATCAGTATTTTGACGCGACGGGTACGACGCTTAAAATGATAAAGTACAACAGCATTACCGCTATACCCACCGGCAGGGCATCTTTGGCCCACTCCTTGCTTTTAATTTTAAATTTGGACGCGCAAATAATATTGGGAATATTTCCAGGGATAAGAAATCCGCCGGAAACGATTAAAGCCATAAGTAAAAATTCTATTTGTTTGTTGGTCATACTGGGCACTATTTCCGCCGCGGCCAAAGTGGCGTTATCCAAAATGGCGGAAATGGAGTTCGCCCAATACAAGGCCCATTCCGGCAGTTTCAAAATGCTGATTTCCGCCAGCGGCGTCAGCCCTTTGCCGAAGAGCACCAAAGCCATTACGAACAGGAATACTTTTGAGGCTCTTAAAGCTATATCTTTTATGCTTTCAGCTTCCACTTTCCTTTTGGAAGAAATTTGCGGTTCTTTGATTCTTGCGGCCAATACGGAAAATAACAATACTCCCGGCAAAATAAATTCCCAAAGCAAATTAAACAGATAAAAGAATCCTGCGTTATGAGGTTCCCCCGCCAGCTTGCTCGTAACTATTGTTGAAAGAGGTTCGCCCAGCGGCGTCAGCACGGCGCCCATGCCTATGGCGAAACAGCCCATAACTATTACGTGTATAGTGTCCCTTTTGGAAAGGCGCAGGGTTGAGGCGATTTCGCAAAGCACCAAAGCCGCTATTATGGCGGTTATTACGCTTGAAAGAAGCGACAGCCCGAAAACCAAAACGATTATTGTCGGCTTAAGGCCGATTTTATCTTCTATCATTTCTATAAATTTGGTTACGGTCCCGCGGAACTTCCTGAAAAGAAGCCCCGTAATCAATACTGCTAAAGATATTTCAATAGGTTCGGTAAAAGCGTGCCCGACCAGTTCCCAGCTCCATGCGCCGGTAATACTGACGGCTAAAATGCCGAGTACGAAGAGAAAGGCTTCAAGTTCTTTTTCAACGGCGTGTACTGTAAAAGGAAGGAACAAGGCCAAGCATACAATTATGCTTAATAGAATTATTACTGTTGTCGTCATAGTTTTATTATATCAAAAAGGCGGCGCGCAAATATAAAAAAGCCCGCCGGTTAAGGCGGGCTTTAAGAAAAACTTAAGAACTATATTTTTATGCCGACTTTAAGCATCAAAGAAACGTCGGATAAATAGCTGGTGTCGGGGAATTTGGAATCGTCCATCCACCAGTGGTTGTATCTGGCTTCAAAACCCCAAATAAAGATATCATTGATATCTGATTCTACGCCCAAGCCGACGTAAAGCGCGGGTTTCGTGTTGGATTCGCTGTCTTCTTGTCCGTAGTAGCTTTCTTTAATTTTTCCTTTGTATTTTGCAAAACCTACGCCCAAAGGTACGTACATTCTGGTTTTTGCGTCGGGAGCAAAGTTAAATTTGCCGGCCAAGAACATGCTGTATTTGTTGGCGGAAGTTTTAAAGTGTTCCTCCATACCTATTCCGTAAATGTCATATTCTGCTTCACTGTAATTGGTTCCGTTAAATTCCAACCCTAAACCGATGTTTTGGGTAAGATAGTGCATAATTTGAATGCCGTAAGTTCCGCCGACGTCGGCGTAATCAAAATCAGCTCCAGAAGGTCCAAATCCATATTCTGTTGTAGGAACGGCAAAACCGCCCAATACGGAAATATGGGTCATACCTTTGTCTATGCCCTGGTCAATGCCCGCAAAAGCCGGCGTAAGCAAAGCGCACAGCACCGCGGCGGTAAACAGTTTTTTCATGTAATTCTCCTTATAAACCAACTTTTTAACTACAATTTATTTTATCTTATTTTATTAAAATTAGCGTTTGCGTTGTATCGCGCAGGTAATACATATAAAAAACCGCCTTTTTACAGGTGGTTTATGGTTTAAAAAACATTGTCGTAAGCCGGATTCCAGCTTTTATAATCTACTATGACCGGTTCTTTCTTTGGGCTTTTGCCGATAGTTCCCTGTTCCGCGCTTTGCATGGTTCTATCCCAAAAGCCTTGCGCTTTAAGCACCAATTCCGCCACTTCTCTGAAAGCGCCTTTCCCACCGGGGGTATCGGTTACGTAGAGGCTGCAGCCTTTTACTTCCTGACGGCTGTTTGCGACGGCGCAGGGCAGGCCTATAGCCTTTAAAGCCGGAATATCTATAAAATCGTCGCCTATAAAGATAATTTCTTCCGCTTTAAGGCCGGTCCTCTTCATAAAATCCTGCATTGGGGCAAGTTTTGAAAGAAAATTATAATACAAAAAATCCATTCCCAAAGATCGCGCCCGGCGTTCTGTGGCGGGGGCATTTCCGCCGGTAATTATACCGGTGATTATGCCGCAGTCCCTCAGCATATGGAAAGCTATGCCGTCATACGCGCTGAATTTTTTTATTTCGACGGTGTTTCCTTCCGGCGTTACAAAAAAGTTCATAGTGGAATCCGTCAAAACGCCGTCTACGTCCGTAAGGACGGCCTTTATCTTTTTAAATTTTTCCAAAAGTTCTTTATTGTTAATCATAAATATATCTTAATAAATTTAGGCGCAAAGGTAAAAAATTATATAATGGATATTATGAGGAAGATATATATTTTTGCGCTTTGTTTTTTGGTTTTGGCCTGTGCGCCTAAAACCTATATCAGTAAAAGCTATGATTTTAACAATTTAAAGAGAATAGGCGTTTTGGCCTTTTCTTCCCCCGAGGACGCCTTCAGCGGAGCGGAAAATCTTTTTACCAAAAGCCTTATAAAATACGGGTATACCGTGGTGGAAAGGGCGCAAATAGAGGAAGTCTTAAAAGAACATAATTTGTCTACAACTTCTTATCTGTCCCCGGCCGTTACCAGGCGGTTGGGCAGAGTTTTGGGGGTGGATGTTCTGCTGACGGGGGAAATTACTTCCTATATGCCGGAAAGCAAACAACTTGTTTATAACATGACGAAACGCTCTTCAAGCGAGCCGGTGTTTGCCAAAGAAGTGGTTAAAGATACTGAAGGCAACGTCAAAGTAAAAAGCACCTATGCCGGGCAGCAGTACACAAACAGCAAAGACGTTTATCCCGTGGAATATACCATTTACGCGCAAGTCGGCGTAGTGGCCAAGATGATTGACGTAGATACGGCCGAAATAATTTGGGTCGGCGACGACACCAAAGAAGGCGTAAGCGGGCTGGACGCGCTTTCTTCAAGCGCGAACGCTTTGATAAAGAATTTTGATAAAAAGGTGCGTAAAGCCAAACAAGGCAAATTATGAACGGAAGCGGAGAAGAAGAATTTGAATATCACGGCGGAAGTTCGGCTTTTTGGCTGATACTTTGCGCCGTTTTGGTTCCGTTGGCCTTATTTTTTTTAAGGCAGATGATATATGTGCCGGTCAATACCGTTGTGGTAAAAGATTTTGTGTTGGATGGAAGTAAGGAAAAGGCCAGCCCGATAAAAAAATATTTTCCAAAGCCTTATTCCGTAAACGATTTAGCTGGAGGAGATTATGATAGACATTAAAATTTTAAACGCCGAAACAGAGGAAACAAAAAAGAGATTGGCGTCCAGAAATCCCAAATTGGCGGAACTTGCCGATAAAGTGCTGGAAGAAGAAAAAGCTTATAAAGCCGCCCTTTTGGAAGTGGAAACTTTAAGAGCGAAGAGAAATGAACTTTCAAAAAAAATAGGTGCGGTAAGAGCCAAAGAGGGCCCGGAAGCCGCCCAAGCGGTAATGGAAGAAGCAAATAAACTTAAAGAAGCTATGCAGGGCAAAGAGCAGGAAGTATCCGCGCTTAAAGATAAAATAACCCAAACCCTTATGACTATCCCGAATCTTCCCGATGCGTCCGTCCCGGTAGGCGCCGACGAAAAGGCCAATGTGCTGGTTAAAGAAAACACTTTGCCCATACCGCAATTTGATTTTAAGGTAAAAGATCACCACGAACTTGGGGAAAATTTAGGCATTTTGGATTTTGCTACGGCCGCGAAACTTTCCGGCAGCCGCTTTGCTTTGTTAAGGGGCGACGGCGCCAGGCTTGAACGCAGCTTGATAGCTTTTATGCTGGATTTGCACGCCAAAAACGGCTATACGGAATTTATGCCGCCGGCAATAGTCAACGCCGAAGTGCTTTACGGTACCGGCCAGCTGCCTAAATTTAAAGAAGATATGTATCACGTAGACGGCGAAGGCGACCAGTATTTGATTTCCACCGCCGAGATCCCTTTAACAAATATGCACCGCGGCGAAACTTTGCAGGATACCGATTTGCCCAAAGCCTTTACGGCCTATACGCCCTGCTTCAGGAAAGAGGCCGGTTCTTACGGTAAGGATACCCGCGGGCTTATAAGGCAGCACCAGTTCAATAAAGTGGAAATGGTATGGCTGGGCAAGCCGGAAGAATCCATGGATATTTTGGAAAAAATGACCTGCGAAGCGGAACTCGTCCTTAAAACCTTGGGTTTGCCGTATAGAAGGGTTTTGCTTTCCACCGGGGATATGGGATTTTCTTCCGCCAAAACTTTTGATTTGGAAGTTTGGTTCCCCAGCCAAAACACTTTTAGGGAAATTTCTTCCTGCTCCAACTGTACTGATTTTCAGGCCAGACGCATGAATCTGCGCTTTAAACGCGCCGGCGCAAAAGGTACGGAATTTGTCCATACTTTAAACGGTAGCGGCGTCGCCGTCGGCAGAACTTTTGCGGCGATACTGGAAAATTATCAGCAGGCGGACGGAAGCATCGTCATACCGGAAGCCCTGCGCCCTTATTTCGGCAAAGACAGGATAACAAAGAATGCTTAAAAAGCTTTGTTTGATTTCGGCTTTTGCTTTGTCGCCTTTATTTGTAAGTGCCGATTCGTTAACGCCGGAAATTTTGGCTTTGGCCGATTCCGGCGTTAAGGCCGTATATGCGCTGGATTTCAATACGGCGGAAGCAAACATCAATCGTCTTTTGGCGCAGTATCCAAATTATCCGCTTGCGCTTTTCGGCAAGACTATGATTGAATGGTCCCGCTTTGAATATGAGTACGAAAAAAGCAATCCCGAACAAGCGGACGTGTTTGAAAAGAGCATTTCCGATTCTATCGACGGAATAAAAGCCTGGCTTAAAGAAAACGGCCCCGAGGCCCAAGCTTACCTGGCTTTGGGCGGAGTTTACGGCGTAAAAGCGCGTTTTGAGCTTGCAAACAGAAGCTATGTAAAAGCGTATTTTTCCGGCAGGAAAGGCCTTAAATTCATGAACAGAGCGACTAAGCTTGACCCGGAAATGTATGACGCTTACTTGGGCGAGGCCGTATATCAATACTATGCCGGCACCCTGCCCGCCGTAGTTAAAGTTTTGGCCAAACTGGTGGCCAGCGGCGACGCGCAAAAAGGCATAGACTACCTTAAGATGATTAAAGAAAAGGGCCGCTTCAGCGCGGATACCGCCACGTTGCTACTGGTGGAAATAGCCATAGAAAGCGATAAATATTACAATCCACCTTTGGCCGATAAATATATTCATGAAATACTGGCCAAATATCCCGATAATCCTTTATATAATTTCGTTGCGGTAATAGCCGCTTACGAAAATAAAGAATACGATAAAGTTTACGCTTCCGCGGAATCCTTTTTAAATGATATAGGCGTTAAACCTTTGTATAATGACATTTACACGGCGCGCTCTTATACCGCCATGGGAACCGCTTTAATGGCGAAAGGCGATTATAAAGGCGCGGCGGAAATATTTGAAAAGAGCCGCGAGGCCACCAAAAATCAGGATATGAGCCGCTGGCAGCTTTTTAACGAATTGCGCCTTGCCCAATGCTATGACGCCCAAGATAAGAGAGATCTTTCCGAACCTTTATACCGTTCTATTTTGGAAAGGAAAGAAAATTGGGGCATGGATGATTTGGCAAAACGCCATTTGAAGGTTCCGTTTAAACCCGGAACGGAGCTTGGCAGGATGTCCCCCCCTTAAGCTCTTGTTTTTATTTTTGTTTTCCGCATAATATATAAGGCCGGCCGAAAGCCGGCCTTAGACATACCTTATGTAGTAAGAGGGGGGAAAATGAAAAATAAGTATACGGCAGTATTATTATGCGCTGTATTTGCGCTTGCGGCTTCTTCCGTATTTGCGCAAAAAGGGAAAGGCCCTTGTGCAAAGGGAGCAATGGCCAAAGGCTTTATAGCCGAAGACTGTGCGGCCTTCTTCCCTAAAGCCTTGGGCGGACATATAGGTTCTTTTGACGACAGAGCCGAAGCCTATATGGAAAACAATTCCTTTTGGGAAACCTGCATCCAGCCTTATTTGGATAAAGGCCAAAACGTTATCGTTAATTTTTTGACTTATACGGAAACCGAAGGCCCTACCGCCAGGGATGTGGCGCAAGCCGTAAGAGCGGCTAAAGACTTCAAAGAAGAGTTTGACGATTACGTTGAAGACGTACAGGAATATACCGGCGTTTACGAAAGGCCGGAAGCTTTTACGTATCTGCAGGTTCCTTCTTCCGTAAACACCAATAAACAGCTTATGAAAGAAGTCAAAAAGGCCAATAAACATTATAAAGCCAAAAGCGATATGCCGAAGGTTATAGTCAGCGTTAAATTTATGCAGGCTCCAAAACCGGAAGCCGTCGGTTTGGTAAGAGTAGCGGGTCCGTCTTCCAAAGCGAAAGCTTTGCCGGCCATGCCGGAAAAACCCATGGATAAAGATATGGCCCGCAAAGATACGGCCCGCAAGGATATGCCCCGTAAATAGAACTTATGGGCGCAATTTAAACCCCGGTTTGCGCCGGGGTTTTTTTGTTGTTTTTCCTTAAACCGTTTGCCGCATAGGGCGGCTTTCGGCCGGGAAATTTATAAATAAAAACCCCCTTTTTTATAAGGGGGTTTAAATCATTGAGAAAAAGGCAGGCCTTTTATTTGGCGTTTACCATTTTTGCTCTGGAGATATCGCCTTTCTTATCTAAGAAATAAAGAAAGCCTTTCTCTTTTTTAATGCCGGCTTTGGCTACCTTTTTGGCTTTGCCGCCTTTTTTGCCGCCGCGGGCCATTTGTACTCTGGAAACGTCGCCGTCTTTATCAATATAATAAAGGAAGCCGTCTTCACGTTCTACACCAACTTTAAGAACTTTTTCTGCCATGGTAATTCTCCTGCTTGGAATAAGGCTTTACAGCCGATATCACAAGTCTAATAAAAAAATTTAATATATGCAAGGGATTTTTTAGGTGCGGAGGGAAGGTTGTTTTACCGTCGGAGGACAGCCGGGCGCGGTTATTTTGTTTCAAAATCCCAAGCGTTTTGGCCGAAAGTTTCTTCTATAAAATTAACCAAAGCGTTGTGTATGACGATTCTCGGCGAGGCTTTTATAAGGAATTTTTTGCCGTTTTCCTCAAATTCCAGATAAACCATTGTAAGGCCCTGCGCCGCCTGTAGAAAGGAATTGAGTTTTAGCAAATCTTCCTTCTTGCAATCCGAAGGCAAATGCACTATAAAGCGTGCGGCCTTTCTGGCAATCACGTTTAAAATCGGCTCCACGTTTGAAACCATAATTTCCGGCTTGGCGGAAAGTTCGTCCCCGCGTATATCGCCGGTTACTATTACGGCTTGGTTTATTTCCACCCTGTCGTTTATGGATGCCCACGCGCGGCTGAAAGCGTTTGCCGTTATTGACTGGGATTCGTCTTCAATAGTAAGCTGGGCCCAGTTGTCTTTATTTTTGGTTTGACGTTTTTTAATTCTGGAAATTATACCCGCAACTTCCACGGTGCCGATTGTGGGGTTGTCCTGCAAGGTGGAAATATCGGTTTTAAGGATTTTCTTTATATGCCTGTTGTATTTTGTTAAAGGGTGCCCGGAAAGATATAGACCGAGAACTTCCCTCTCATAATTTAAAAGTTCGGCTTTGGTCAGAGGCGGAACCTTTTTAAGTTCCGGTTTGGCCTGTATGGTTAAGTCCACCATTCCTTCGCCGAATAAGGTTGTTGAGGCGCTTTCCTTTTCCTGTTTTATCTTTATGGAATGCGTTACAACGGGGTCGATATCGCTTAAAAGCTGGGCTCTTACCGAAAGTGGATCGCCTTCGTATAAAGAGTCAAAAGCCCCGGCCATGGCGAAAGATTCCAAAGATTTCCTGTTGGCTAAATAAAGGTTAATCCTTACGCAAAAATCATATAAATCTTTATAGGGGCCGTTTTCTTCCCTTTCTTTTACGATGTTTTTGCAGCCTTCCTCGCCTACGTTTTTTATTGCGGTAAGGCCGAAGCGTATGGCCTCTTTGCCGTTGGGCTGCTTTTCCACGCTGAAGTACGGTTTTGAGTGCTGAACGTCGGGGGGAAGAATGTCAAAACCCATTTTGCGGGCTTCCTCAAGATAAGTTACGATTTTGTTTTCTTTGTCGGAAGAACCTATGGCGTTGTGGCCGATTTCGTTGGTAAGAGAGGCGCACATAAATTCTATAGGATAATTTGCTTTTAAGTAAGCCGTCTGATAAGAAACCAAAGCGTAAGCCACGGAATGGGATTTGTTAAAGCCGTATTCGGCGAATTTGGCCATTTGGTCGAAAACTTTATTTGAAAGTTTGGATGGAACATTGTTCTTTTCCGCCCCGGATATAAATTTGGCGCGGAACTTTTCCATGATGTCGATTTTCTTTTTACCCATGGCTTTGCGCAGGGTGTCGGCCTCGCCGGGGGTAAACCCGCTTAGAGCTTTTGAAACTTCCATAATCTGCTCTTGGTAGATCATGGTGCCGTAAGTTTCGGCCAAAATCGGTTCCATAAGTTTATGGTCCACCGTAATTTTTTCGGTGCCGTTTTTACGCTTGACGAAGCTGTCAAGCATACCGCTTTGCATAGGGCCCGGCCTGTAAAGCGCCACCAAAGCCGAAATATCGCTGAAAACGCTCGGCTTTAAGCGTTTTACCAAGTCTTTCATGCCGCCGCTTTCTAATTGGAACACGCAGGTCGTATGCGCCGCCTGTAAAAGATCGTAAGTTTTTTTGTCGTCTAAAGGTATATTGTCTATATCAATGTCTATACCGTGCAGCTCTTTAATCATCTTTATTGTATTATCGATGACGGTCAGAGTTTTTAGGCCCAAAAAGTCGATTTTTAAAAGACCCATGTCGGAAACGGTGTTGCCTTCGTACTGCGTGGTTATAATGCCTTTTGATCCTATTGAAAGCGGAGTATATTTCGTTACTTCTTCTTTGGTTACCAAAAGCCCGGCCGCGTGAACGCCCGTATGGCGTTTAAGGCCTTCGATTTTCATTGCGTATTCAAAAAGCTGCTTTACTTTGGGGTTGGCTTCCATTTCCTTGCGGATTTCCGGGACTTGCTCTATCGCGCTGTGTATGGTGGCTTTTAAATCGTCGGGAATATACTTGGCCAAACGGTTGGTATCGGTTACGCTGAAACCCAAAACGCGGGCCGTATCTTTAAGGGCAAGCTTGGCTTTCATAGTACCGAAAGTGATGATTTTGGCTACGTTTTTATTGCCGTATTTTTGGCGCATGTATTCTATTACTTTCTCGCGCCCCGCGTCGGAAAAATCGATATCCAAGTCAGGCATGCTGACGCGGTCGGGGTTTAAGAAACGTTCAAAAAGCAATTTGTTTTTTAAAGGGTCCAGCTTGGTGATATCCATACTGTAAGCCACTATTGAGCCCGCGCCGGAGCCCCTGCCCGGGCCTACGGGTATATCGTGGCTTCTTGCGTATCCGATAAAATCCGCCACAATTAAAAAGTAAACTGCAAAGCCCATGGAAGATATTACCGAAAGTTCATAATCCAGCCTTTGTGCGTATTCCGGCGGAATTACGTCCGATCTTAACTTCTTTTTTAATCCTTCAACGCATCTATACCTTAAATAATCCGTATGAGAAGTAAATTCCGGCGGAATTTCGAAATTCGGCATTACGAAGCCTTCTTTCTTCATTTCCAAGTTGCATTTTTCCGCCACTTCCAAGGTGTTTTTTATGGATTCGGGCGCAAAATCAAAAAGTTTTGCCATTTCGTCGCCCGTTTTAAAATAGAGTTCATGCGTCGTCATTTTAAGGCGGTTTGGGTCGTCAAGAGTTTTGCCCATGGCTATACACATGTGGATATCATGCGCCTGCCAGTCCTCGCGTTTTTCATAGTGGCAGTCATTGGTGGCAACCATAGGTATGCCGGTTTTCTTTGAAACTTCCAAAAGCACCTTAAGAGCGGCCTGTTCTTCCGGGATGCCGTGATCCATTATCTCTATATAATAATTGCCCTTGCCCAGCATTTCCTGATACTTCAAAGCCAGTTTTATTGCTTCTTCCTCGCCTTTGGTTATGGCGGTTTGGGCAAGTTCCCCTTTAAGGCAGCCGGAAAGCACTATAAGCCCGGCTTTGTGTTTGGAAAGCAAGTCGAAATCTATTCTTGGGTGGCGATAAAATCCGTCAACCCACGCGTCGGAATTTAACTGCATTAAGTTGTGGTATCCTTCCAAATCTTTGCTTAAAAGCGTTAAGTGATTGTAAGATGATTTGTTTTTGTCTATGACGTTATATTGAAAGGGGGTAGTATAAAATTCGCAGCCGATTATCGGTTTTACGCCGACTTCGCGCGTGTTTTTGTAAAATTCCATCGCGCCGTACATATTGCCGTGGTCGGTCATAGCCATGGCTTTGATTTTTTGTTCGGCCAGCCCCTTTAAGAATGCGGAAGGGCCTTTGCCGGCAATGCGTATCATGCCGTCCAGCAAAGAATATTCCGTGTGATTGTGCAAATGTACAAATTCCGTCATTTTATTTTGCCGCTTAAAAAAGCTAATATAAAATCAAGCTGAGTTTTGGAGGCTCTATGACACATTATAGTAAATTAGTAGAAAAGAAAATTAAAAGCGAAAAGATTTACAGGGGCGTTACCGGTTTTAACCGCGATACGGTAAAACTCGTAAACGGAAAAACGGCCTTCAGGGAATATATGCTGCACCCCGGCGCAAGCGCCGTTTTGGCTTTTGTGGACGGCAAAGTTCTGTTTGTTGAGCAATTCCGCTACCCCGTTGATAAAGTTACGCTGGAGCTCCCGGCCGGCAAAATGAAGAAAGGGCAAAGCCCTTTGGCCTGCGCCAAGGCGGAACTGGAAGAAGAAACCGGTTATAAAGCCGGCAAAATGAAAAAGCTTTTAAGTTTTAACACTTCGGTCGCATTTTCAGACGAAGTTTTACATATTTATCTGGCCGAGGGCTTAAAACCGGGCAAAATGCATTTAGACGAAGACGAATTTGTCAACGTAAAGCTTATAGATTTTGATAAAGCCCTTAAAATGGTGCAAAGCGGAAAGATAACAGATTCCAAGACGGTTATCGCGCTTTTATATTACAAAGCTTTTTATTTATAATTTTTAATGATAAAGCCGCGCTTGCGGGCGCAAAACCGTTTTAAAATTTGGCTCTTTGCGGTTCCGTTTGTTTTAAAGAGAGGCAAAATTTTATAAAATCACTCTAATGGAAATAATATTGGAAGGTAAAACTTTAGCAGCCGCCATAAAAGAGAAACTGCCGGCCAGAGCGCGGGAAGTCGCGTCCGCTTTGGGCCGCGCGCCTAGGCTTGTCGGCATTTCCTGGCAAGGCGATTACGCGGGGCATCTTTATTTAAATAAAGAAGCCGCCGCCGCCCGCAAAGCCGGGATAAGGGCGGATATCGTTTTGGTGGATGAGAGTACTTCCGAGAAAGACTTTAAAACTCTGCTTTCAAAAATTTACGAAGACGATTCCGTCGACGCTCTTTTGATACCGCGCCCTCTGCCGCCGGCTCTTAACGGGCTTGACATTTCCGTACTGATAAATCCCAAACAGGATATAGACGGGGCCGGGCTTATAAGCATGGGCCGTTTGTTTATGTGCAAAACTTGGGCCGATGTGGAAGCGTTAAACACTTTTGTACCCTGCTGTCCTTTGGCCGTGATGCGGCTTTTGGAATATCACGGCGTAAATTTGCGCGGCGCGAAGACGGCGGTTATCGGCCGCAGCAATACGGTCGGAGGGCCTTTGGCCAAAATGCTTATGTGCAAAGACGCCACCGTAACGGTCTGCCATACCAAAACCGCGGATTTGAAGGATGTTATTTATAATCAGGATATCGTCATCAGCGCGGCGGGGCGGGCAAGATTTATTAAAAAAGATATGGTAAAAAAAGGTACAATACTGATAGATGTCGGAACCAATCAGGATGAGGCCG
Source organism: Candidatus Proelusimicrobium excrementi (assembly GCF_937881865.1). Lineage (NCBI taxonomy): Bacteria > Pseudomonadati > Elusimicrobiota > Elusimicrobia > Elusimicrobiales > Elusimicrobiaceae > Candidatus Proelusimicrobium > Candidatus Proelusimicrobium excrementi. Next base: position 992 of record NZ_CALGEO010000022.1, on the reverse strand, counting down.
GCGTCTTCTGCGGAGACATTGACTTTGAAAATATTAAACAAAGCTGCGCCGTTTCCCCGGTGCCGGGCGGAGTCGGGCCTGTAACGGTGGCTTGCCTGCTGGAGAATATTTTAAGCGCGGCTGAGAGGAAATTAAAATGAAAAAACTTTTATTCTTTGCTATTATCCCCGCTTTTATTGCCGGCTGTTACGGCGGCGGGTCTTCTTCCGGCAATCTTAAAGGGAAAACCTTTAACGAACAAATAGCCGAATTGGAAAAAGAACCCGTGCCGGAAGATTATAACGCTTCCGATATTCCCACGGCTTTGCAGAACGAAGCTGACAGAGCCATGGAAGTTTCCGCAGAAGCCCAAAGGGAACGCCGCGGAGTCGCGCCTTTGGTGGAATCAAACTATATCTTTAGGGTAATGCCCGATAAAGGCACTTACAGCTTTGACGAATATAATCAGGTTTGGACCGACGAACCGAAACTGGCCGATTATAAGAATACAAAAAGGCTTTGGAAAAAGCCCAGAGCTTTCAAGCCGGAAGAAGTTGAGCAAGACGCACCTTCTTCCGATACCTATTCCGGCGATGAGTATACTTATGATGAGTAACCACTAGTATTATCGCTGATTGAATTTAAAACCCCCGGCTTTTAAACCGGGGGTTAATTTTTTGTAAAAAGTTTTTATTTATTGCATGTTTTTTGAAAGCAAATCCGGGAAATCGCTGAATACTCCGTCCGCGCCCATGGCTTCAAGTTCGCGCGCGCGCCGGCAGTCGTTTACAGTGTAGACGAAAGTCTTTAAACCGTTTGCTTTGCAGGTTCTTATAATGTCGGCGTTTATTCTTTTTTCACTCATGTGCACGCCGTAAGCGTTTATGCTTAGGGGTTGATTAACGTCAAAGCTTCTGGTAAGAACGCCGATTTTAATTGAACTTTCTATGGCGCGAACGCGTTGCAGAGTTTCAAAATCAAAGGAAGATAAAAGCAAATTTTCTTTGCGGACG
>NZ_CALGEO010000021.1:0-14805 GCF_937881865.1 Candidatus Proelusimicrobium excrementi | reverse complement strand
AGGTCAGTATATCACTGGTATATCACAAATGCAATAACATTTTCAAAAAACCTGCAAAGCCTTGCAAATAAAGGCGTAACAAATATCAGCCATACCGATAATCTTACGCGCATGGCTGAAGCCGTTGACGCTTTGGGCGGCGCGGGAAACGGGCTTGACGCCAAAATCCCTTTGCTTGTCTTGCCTAAAGCCATAACTGGATATGTCGGTATATCCGACACCCTGCTCACCGCCACGAACAGGGAATGGCGCAAGCTTCCCGGCAGGCCCAACATTATTTGCCGCAACTATAATTCCGGCGTGCGTTTGGCCGATACCGCCGGTAAGACTTTTGACGGCACCGAACCCATCGATTTGGATATCACGATAAGCTCTATAAGAACAGCTTTGGGGCTTGATTCTTCGGCTCTTACTTTTACTAATTATCCAAAATTTTGGTACGACGCGGCGACGACAAGTTTTATCCTTATAACGAACGATTTAAAAGCCGTAAAAATTACCGTATCCTTTAACGAAGTTTTGGCGCAAAGTACATGGACGGCCCAGCTTCTGCACAGTTCTTTAACTTCTTCCGACGGCAACGCCATAAGCCGCGGTGTGGATATTATTTGCTATAACTCCTCTCAAAACAAAGCCGTAGTTTACGCTTCAGATTTTTACCTGGTAGATTTGGCTTCGGGGACTTACAAAAAATTTGTTTGGCCTAAAAGCATAAACACAAACAACATCACGACTATATTTTACGGTTATGACTATAATGGAATTTCAGCTTTTGTTTATAAGGAGCCCGATAGTTATAACAATACGCCCCTTACGGTTTTCTTTATAGATTGGGACGCGCCGGAAGAAAGCGATTATATCGACACGGCGGAGGCTTTTCCGTCGTCGGACGGTTTTGTTTTTGATTATGAAAACGGCAAAATATTGACGTCAAACTTCGGTGAATTTGACTTATCACAAAGAACTTACACCCCCGGTATTTCGGTAAACAGGAGTATGTGCGGCAACGGAGAAAGCTCAGCCGGAAGCAGGGATAGAACTTTCGCGCGGATAATTGCCGAAAACGGCGATATTTTACAACTTGACAGCTGGTGTGCTTTCAGCGTTTTTTCCCCGGAGAAAGAACAAAGACTGCTGCCGGGGGGCAAGGCGGGGCAGGTGGCTATGTGGTATTCTACTTACGGTATGGGAACACCCTCTGGACTTGGTAGCTATATGACGATTGGGCACGTAATGGAAATAGGCGGCAAGCTTTGCTTTTGCGTTAATGAAAAAATATATCAACCGATTATTGATTACACACGTTTTATTTGTTGGCCCTTGACGCGCAACGGCACGACGGTTTATTTAAGGCCTGTCGAGAAAACAACTTATGAAGATTTTATGTCCGCAACCAGCCCCTTTTTAAGAGAGTCCGTCATTTTGCCCGTTGACGTCAACGGCGGCGCGCAAGAGGCTTAACATGGACGAGATTTTGAAATACTGGCCGTTTGTACTGGCAACCGTCGCCGCGGTTTTGGCGTGGGGTGATATTAAAGGCGAGCTGAAAGTTCAGAAAAACTCTCTTGAGAACTTGCGGAGGGAGTTTAAGGCCGATATGGCCCGCCTTGAAGCCAAGCAGGATAAATACAATCACTTGCAGGAGCGCACCACGCGCACAGAAGAAAGCCTTAAAAGCGCGCATAAACGTTTAAATGAAGTCGAGGAGCGTGTCCATGAATATCATCATTAAACGTATCTTTAAAGGCCCGGATTATACTATCGGCAAACTCTATATCGACGGCAAATATTTTTGCGATACGCTGGAAGATACCGTCCGCGCGCCCGGGGTTAAAATCCCGGGCAAGACGGCCATTCCCGCCGGGAAATATAAAATTAAGCTTACGGAAAGCTTGCGTTTTAAAAAATTAATGCCGCGCTTGGAAAACGTGCCGGGCTTTACCGGCGTTTTAATCCACGCCGGCTCTACGGCTGAGGACACCAGGGGCTGTATTTTGGTAGGCAAAAACCGCGTAAAGGGTAAAGTGTTAGACAGCCGCGAAACATTCCAAAAGCTGTTTACAATGCTTTGGGTGGCAAATCTAGGCGGCGAAGCTTTGGATATTGAAATAAATTAAGGAGGTAAATATGAGTATATTGCAGTTCATTGTATCCGTTGTACTCTTAGGCGCATTAGTAGCCTTGCTTACCAACGGTATTATGGAGGGGCTTAAGCAAATCCCCGCCATTGATAAACTGCCGGCGGCCGTAAAGTTCATTATTATGCTTGCCATAGCCGGCGGGTGCGCGGTTGTCGTCCAAGACGGCGCGAAAGAGTTTGTAAAAACTTCTTTCTGGCTTGTATGGCTTTGCTCCGTTGCGGCGGCTCAGCTTGGCTATGACAAGCTTATCAAGGGAAAAATTGAGAAATTAGGGGCTGCTGATGTCGGCACTGCTAAGCTTAATTAGCCCTCTATTTAGTAACGGGTACTTTTGGGGCGGCACAATCGCCGCCCTTGGGGTTTTGTGCGCTTGGATATACCTAAGCGGCCGGGCCAACGGGAAAGAGGCCCAAAGGCGAAAAACTTTGAAAGAAGAGATAAAGGATAAAACTAATTATGAAAACGGCTATAAAATGGGTGCTGCTATGTCTGGTAATGAGCGTAATGAGTGGGTGCGCCGGTTCCTTGGCAAGAAGTAGCGCGGCGGTATGCTTCCCGCCTTGGGATTTTGCCGATCCGGCAATAATGAAGCTTAACGCCAGCAACTGGGGAAAGGTTGTAGGCATAGCCTGCTTGTGCGATCCTAAAAATAAAGCTTGTAAGGAGTAAAAAGGAAATGGAAAAAGCGGAAATCGCCGCTAAAATAGCGGAACTTAAGAGGTTAAAAGGGCAGGCCAAAGGCACGCCGTGCGAGGTGTTTTCGCGCGTTGTTGGGTATTTGCGCCCGGTTCAGTGTTGGAACAAAGGCAAAAGGGAAGAATACAAACTTAGAAAGCATTTTACCTGCGGGTGCGGGGGAAAATTTTTAAAGCGAATAATTAAACAAAATGTACGCAATCAGATTTATGAGAGCAATAAAAAAGAGGCTCATTAAAAGAGCCTCTTTTTAAAATAATCTCTAAGAACGGCCACACTTTCAGCCACACCTCAGAGGTAAATCCACTCCTCGGATAGGACTCGAACCTATAACCTATCGGTTAACAGCCGATCGCTCCACCATTGAGCTACCGAGGACTACATAAATATTCTATTAAAATTACTTTATTTTGTAAAGAGATTTTAATTTTTTCTTCCCGTTTTTGCTGACGGGTTTATGTCTTCTTTATTTATTATATCACTTATTTGCGAAATAATAAAGTATATTCTATTTCTTTTTGTTAAGATTCTTGCCGGTTACGTATTTCGCTCCGGGAAGCTTCTTTAAAAACTTTTTAATTCTTTCGTACAAATTCCGTTTTCTGCGCAGGAATATTACTCTTTCCGTCATAAAACGCTTATTAAAACCTCTGCATTCGGCATAATGGGAAACGAAAAATTTTAATTTGTTTTCGCTTCTCAGCGGCTTCATAAGCGTTTGACAGGCTTGTATCATTCCGACGGGTTTCTTTTTAAACTTAAACCGGTTTATATCCACCAAAGCAAAACGGTAATTTTCCCCGTCGCAGGAATATAAAATATTGTTTGCGGTAAAATCTTTGTCTATCAGGCCGCGCTCGTGCATTTTTGCCGTATATTTGGCAAGCGCTTTTATAAGTTCTCTATTTTTGCATTCATGGCCCATGCGCGGCATATCAAGCTGTTCGCTTATAAAATAAGAATAATTTATTATTCCGTATTTGCGCTGTATTATGTAGCCGAAAGGCTTGGGCGTATCAAAGCCCATTTGCCTTAGCTTAGCCGCGTTTAAATACGCGCTTTTGGCTTTGGGGCGGCGCAGCCCTAAGGAATAAAGTATTCTGTTGATTATTGGCGGTATGCAATACTTTTTTACGTTTATTTGTATTCCGCCTTCTTCGTAAACTTTTATTTGGTTTCTTGCTTTATGAATACAGCGTCCGCCCTTGGAAAATAAATCCGGCACGTTTTGAATAAAACCTTCCGGCAGGGAGGAATCCTCGGCGGAATATATAAAAAAGCTGTTTGAAACGGTGTTTGTTTTCATGGCAAACCTCTGGCGCGCGCCTCCGCCAAGAGCGCGTTTATATTTTATTTACTTTTTTATTGTATCAAAATTTTTTGCCCTGCCGCCCTAAAATCGCATAAACGTTTTTTTAACCTTATCTTTCCTCATAGTTATATATAATATATAAATGCAGATATTTGATTACGAAAAGCGCATTCGCCTTATAAAGTCCAATTTCAAAAAAGATTATATGCGCCTTTTGGAAATAAAAAATAAATACTCCCCGGAAAGGAACATTATGGAAAGTTTTATCTTAACGGTAATCGCCATAATAAATTTTATAGTTTCCTTTTTTGCGGAGAAAGTGGAAAAATATATTTTTATTTCCTGCCTGAAAGCCGGCGAAGGCCCCATTAAAGATTCTTGCGTCTGCAACAACAAGACCAGGGAAAACCCACAAAAAACTTCACTTTTGACGGAACTGAGATTTTGTAAAACATTTTATACTCCGGCTTAAATCATAATTAATTTTCTTTGAAGGTATTCCGCGCAGGCGTTTTAAAAGCCGCGCGGCGGCATTTTGCTTTTACTTTTTTAATATAAAGGATTAATTATGACTAAAAAAACATTTCTTAAAATTTTTGCCTGCATTTTGGCGTGTGCAAATACTCTTAATTTACAGGCTGCCGGCTTTGCCTTATATGAATACAGCGCGCGCGGCAACGCCATGGGCGGGGCCGTTTTGGCAAATAAGGCGGAGCCTGCTTCCATAGCGGCCAATCCGGCTTTGATTACCAAGCTTAAAGGCACTCAGGTTCAGGCCGGCATGACAGCCGTTACGGTGGGGGGATCCACGGAAATTGCCGGGCAGAAAAGAGATTTAAAAACCAGCACTTTCTATTTGCCTAATCTTTATATAACGCGCCAGATGCGGGATCATATTTATCTTGGAGTGGGGCTCTTTTCCCGCTTTGGGTTGGGCGGCAAATATAAAGATTATTCAACTTGGTCCTCCGCTATATCGGAACGGCAGTCTTACCGTATGGATTTGGTAACATACTCGGTCAACCCTGTAATGGCCTCAAGGGTTACGGACGACTTGTCTTTGGCCGGCGGATTTGAAATTATGTACGCCCACTTGATAGAAGATAAAGGCTTTGGCCGCCAAAACGGCGTACGCATAGAGGGGGACTCCATAACTTGGGGGGCGAATTTCGGCTTATATTATAATCCCTCATGGGCGGAAAAGTGGGGGGCGGCTTTAACTTACAGAACCAAAACACGCCATTTGGCCAGCGGGGAAGTTAGCGGGACGGGCCTGTTTACTTCCGCCTCCGGGGAGGCGACGGCCGCTTTGGCTTTGCCGGATCAGCTGGCTTTCGGGCTTTCATTCGCGCCTTTAAAGAAGCTTACTTTTGAAGCCGATATCATGGGAATATTTTGGAGTTCTTACAAACAGCTGCGTATTGATTATAATGATTTGCGCGCTCCAAACAACGAGTTTAAACATTACAAAGACGTTTACCGCTTTTCTTTGGGGGCGGAATATTCCCTCACGGATAATTGGGATTTGCGCGCCGGTTATGTCTATGACGAATCTCCCATAAACCATAAATATATGGATACCATGGTCCCCGCCGACGACAGACATATTTTCAGCGGCGGCGTAGGCTACAATGCAAAAGGGTTCGGCGTTGACGTATCTTATTCTTATATGATTGTAAGCGATCTTACCGGCACCACCGAGCATGGCCAAACCGCCAAATATAAAGACGCCACCAGCCATATGATAGGTTTAAGCTTTAAATACGCTTTTTAGGTTTGACGCTCTTTTTATATTAAAAAGCCGCTCTTTTGGGAGCGGCTTTTGCGTTTGCCTTTATTTGGCGGATTACTTTTTTACGTACTCGTTTAAAGGCTTTACCCTGTAAAGGGGATCGGGCATTTTGTCGGTGGTTATATAGCCGGGCTCGGCGTTTATAACGTCGGGCAGACGCTGAACCACCGTCGCGCAGGTAAGCTCTACGGTCGCAGGGCGGCTTACCGTAATGCGCGTGGAAGGTTCGCCTTCCACCGTCCAGTCGTTTTGGTCGAACTCTTCCGGGGCGTAAACCTTGCCTATACATTCCGTTTCAAGAATTACGCCTTCGGCCGTTTTTGTGGTTACCACTGCGGACATACCCGTGGCGCAGCCTGCGGGGATAGTCATATTTAAAGTGGAGCTCTTGAGTTCGCTTTTGTATGTTTGGGGAACTGTTTTTTGGGTTTGCTCTTTGACGGTAAGGCCCAGTTTTTCGCAAAGCCAGCCGTTTACGTTCCACATATAAGATGGCAGGAACTCGCCTTTATCAATCATTTCCCTGCGTATTTTTTCGGAAACATTGTCCGAAGCGGAAATTTCTTTGGCGAATCTTTCCAAGTCCAGTCCGGCCCCGTGTGCTTTTGCCAAAGCTATGCCGTAATCTTCCACGTTATAGCTGGATTTGCCTTTTATTTTGGTTATTTTTTGCGTCGCGCCGGAAAGAACCGTTATAAGATTGCCCCAAAATACGTCTTGGTATCCGCTTCCGCACAGAGTGCAGCCGTGCTCTTTCGCCAATTTATCAAGTTCGGCTGTAAGCGCGGGGGAAGAATTCGCCGGGAAAAACGCTTCCTCGCAGGTGGAAATGGCGTTCACTCCGGCCTGCGCGCAGGTTTTAAAAGCGTCAAAAACGTCCTTAAACAGGCTCTGCGTGGTTATTATGCAGATATCCGGTTTTACTTCTTTAAGTATTTGCGCGGCGTTTTTTGCGTCCTGCATCAAAACGCCTTTTTTGCCGATTTTTGCGATATCGCCTATGTCTTTGTTGATTACCGCCGGGTTGACGTCAAACGCGGCGACGATTTCCGCTCCCTTTTCATAAACGTAGCGCATGGAATATTCGGACATCTTTCCGCATCCGTATTGCGCTACTCTTAATTTTCTTTGCATAAATCTTGAACCTCCGCTAAATCCGCCCGCGTCAAGCGGGGGAAAGTTTACAAGTGCTTCAAAAATCATCCCCCGGTTGAGGGGGATGACTGCGGCTCAGTTAAAATATATTTCCTGAAAGCCGGGATCCGTTTTGTTTTCCAGCGGAAGAACGTATTTTTTTACCGTGGAAAAGTCTATTTTGTTTAAGTCTATTTTTCTTATAGTCGGGTTATACATCGTAGTGTAATAGAATTCTTTTCCGCTTAAATTGCTGAAAGCCGTCCATTGCGTTGCGCTTGGCATATTTGGCGCTTCCTGACCCGGGGCGAACTCCTCCCCTATAGGTATGGTAAAAGCCTTAAGGATTTGAAATCCCTGTTTAATGCCGGCGGCGGCGGTTTTAGCTTTCGGCGCGCTGTGCAGGGCAAAGAAAGCTCTTACGAATCTTGACGGCGGCGTATAATCGCCTGGCAGGCCAAGCAAACTTGAAGTTCCGCCCAAAGACTTAAGCTCTGTATCGCCCATTTTGCGGTTTTTTGCCGTGCCCGTTTCCAAGTTTACGTAATTGTTAAGGTTTGTAATATGCCAGGGAAACTCAGGCGAGTTTGTAAAGACGCCGGCTTTGTTGTCGTAAACATTGACTTTGCCGCCGTCGGTGATTTCTATGACTATATTTCCGCCTTTCGCGTCCGTTACGCGCCAATGCGCCGTAGGCAGAGGCTGACCGTCTTTTTCATACCCTATAGGCACTACCGTTATTTTGTGCAGATTGGTCTTTACTTCTTCCACCGTGGAGAAATTGCTTAAAATCCAGCTTACCAAATACATATCCGCCAAGGATTTGGAAGCCTTTTTCGGATTATATTTGGATAAAGACCCGTACCCGGAGAAGTAAAACATCCCCGCGTTGAGGCCCGCTTCGTTTACGCCTTCGCCTATAAAATCTTCATAGACCAGCGCAACGCCGGTAAATCCGTATTTGCCTTTCCATTTCAGTCCGTTCTTTTTTCCTTCGGACGTATAGGACTGAAACTCAGCCCCGCGCGGCATTATTACCAATTTGCTGTTTAAATCGTAATAGCCCCATTCTATGCTTCTGCCCGCTATAGCCGTGCCGTCCTCGGTCTTAAAAGCTATACCCGTGCAGGCGTAAAGGCTTTGCCCCGTAAGCATTGCGCCGGCCAGAGCCAAAGCCAATAATGTGTTTTTTGTCATTAATACCCCCTTTTTCACAACTAAAAAAAGTATAGCGCCGAAAACCTGCAAATACAAGGCCCGGCATAGGAAATGCGGCGGAAATAAAAAATCATTTTAATTAATGGTTTTTACGACTGAAATTAAATCAAACGATTGATTTTAGAAGCGGCTTTTTTGTATACTTTCTATGTTGCGTAAAATCGGGACGGGGAAATGAAAGACTCAAAAAACAAACTGCTGAAAACGGCTTTTGAACTTTTCGCCTTAAGGGGTATGGACGGCGTTTCCACAAGGGAAATCGTCCGCCGGGCGGGCGTAAATATTCACGCCATAAGTTATTACTTCGGCGGGAAAGAAGGCCTTTACAAGGCGGTTATAGACTATCTTTTTGATTTTATGAAGGAAGAAAGCGGGTCTTTCATTCATTTGGAAGAATATTTGCGCGCTTTGGACGGAGCCGGCCGGGAAGAAGCCTGGGAATTACTTTTTAAAGTGATTGGCGAATTTGCCGATTTCGGTTTCGTTCCCAAGAACAAATACGTGGCGTTGTTCTTAACACGGGAGGAATTTTATCCGTCTAAATACGGCGGTAAATTTTTTGAAAGGCTCACCGGCCCTTTGCAGGACTTTATGACTAAATGTATTTCAAAAATAACCGGTATGGAAGAAAATGACCGCAAGGCCGTCCTGCTGTGCCACATGATAACGGCGCAAACGCTTGTTTTGGGAAGGAAGAGAAACGCTTTGCTTAAAGATTTTAAAATGAAATCGGTGGACGGAGAAACTTCCCTTCTCATAAAGCAAATGCTGCGCGTTAACGTAAAAGCGATTTTAAAAGAATATATAAAGGAGTAAAGATGAAAAGACATTTAACTTTTGCGGCCTTTTTGATTTTGGCCGTCGGAGTAAACGCCTTGGACGTCTTCGGCGTGTATAAAAATACCGCGCCGGAAGGCTGCAGCGATGTTGATTTGACGGCAAAAGGCCTGACCTTGTCCGATTTAACGGCCGTTGCGATATGCAATAATCCCGCTTTAAGCGCGGATTATATGTCCCTTAAATCCAAAGAAGCCGCTTTAGGCGCGGCCAAAGCCGGCTATTTGCCTGCGATTACGGTTAAAGGGGAGGGTTCTTTAAGCGGAAGCAAGACCGAGCATGAAGATTCCGTTCAAAAAGAACCTTACGCCGCTTCGGCAGCGTTAAACTGGCTTATTTACGATTTCGGGGGCAGATCCTCCAACATCGGGCTGAATAAAGCGTATTTAAACGCCGCCGAGCACGCCTATGACGCCGCTTTGCAGGAAACGGTTTTAAAAGTGCACAGCGCGTATTTGCGCGTATTGGGCGCGAAAGAATCTTTAAAAAGCGCTCAGGCAAGCATGAAAACCTATAAAAAATCTTTTGAAGAATCTTCAAGAAGATATGATTTGGGCATGGTTTCCCTGCTGGATAAACTCCAAGCCAAAACGGCTTACGAGCAAAGCACTCTTACGGTAACCACCGCGGAAAACACTTTAAGGCAAAACGAGGGCAATTTGGCCGTTTTGCTTAATCTTTCCCCGGATACGAAACTTAATCTTAAAGAAATACCTGCCAATGACGATTCCGTAATAAAGCTGGAATCGGGCAACGATATTAAAGAGCTTATGGCTTACGCGCTTGAAATGCGCCCGGAAATCAAACAAAGCCAAAGCAATATAGAAGCCGGCAAAGCGGGCATAAGCTCCGCGCGCTCCAGCGGACTCCCCAGCCTTTCCGCCGTGGCAAAAGCCCAGTATGACGATAACTGGAAGCGCAGCCTTCCTTATCAAAGGGGCAGCTCGGTGGGATTGGAACTCTCTTGGCCGATATTCAGCGGCTTTAACACTTCTTATTCCGTCGATAAAGCCAAGTACGAATACGAATCCGCCAAAGAAAGTTTGAAAGATACCAAAATAACCGTTTTAAATGAAGTTTGGTCTTACTACCAAAACTACAATACGGCCGTAAAATCGTATCAAATAAGCAAGCAGATAGTCGCCACCGCCGAGGAAAACGCAAGAGTGGCCTCCCGCTACTATGAAGTAGGCAAGAGCGACATCCTGAACCTTCTTACGGCCAACGCCAATTTGGCCGACGCGAGGGAAGGCCTCGTCAACGCCTATTACGGGCTTTTGATAAGCAAAGCGGATTTATACAGAGCAATAGGGAGATTTTAAATGAGCAAGAAATTTAAAAAAGACAATATCATCGCCGCAGTATTGATTCTTGCGGCTTTGGGCGGCGGTTACTTTTTGGGCGGCAAATCCGCCGGTAAAGCAGCGGCGGTAATGCCTATGGGCGCAGGGGACGTTTACGTTACGGTTAAACGCGCGGAACGCAAAAACATTGCCCCCGCCAAGAAATATATAGCCAAAGTGGAAGCCATAAACGCCGTGGATATAAGGCCGCAGGTTTCCGGCTATATCGAAGAAGTTTTGTTTGAAGACGGCTCTTTCGTCAAAGAGGGGGATACTCTCTTCAGGATAGAGCAGCGCAAATACAAAGCCAATTTGGCCAGCGCGAAGGCCGCGCTTTCCCAGGCCGAGAACGATTATAAGAGGCAGCTTTCCCTTTATAAGGACAAAATGCTGCCCGCCGCGGAACTTGAAGTGGCGGAAACCTCTCTGGAAAAAGCCAAAGCCGATTTGGAACTTGCCAATTTGGATTTGGAACACAGCGAGATAAAAGCCCCCATATCCGGCAAAATCGGCAAAACTTTTATTACAAAAGGCAATTATGTCGATCCTTCCACTTCCAGCCTTGCGCGCATAGTGCAGATAAGCCCGGTAAGGGTCAGTTTCTCCTTAACCGATAAAGAACGCCTTGAAAGCCTTAAATACATCGATAAGGAAGGCCGAGGCAAAAACTCCATACAGTTCCTTTTGGCAAACGGGCAGGTGGTGGACGTTAAAGACCCTAAACTTTTCCAAGATAATGAAATGAACGCGGAAACCGCAACCATTTCAATGTACGCGGTTTATTCAAACGAAGAGGGGCTTTTGGTTCCCGGCAATTTGATAACCATTTTGGTTTCGCCCGAGGGCCCGGAAGAGGCTTTAATAGTGCCTCAGGTCGCCGTGGCGCAGGATTCCAACGGCAAATACGTTATGACCGTAAACGATGAGAACGTCGCCGAGCAAAGATACGTCGGCATCGGCCAGAGCGTAGGGGATAATTACATAATTACTTCCGGCATAGAGCCCGGGGAGAAAATCATTATCTCCGGCGTGCAGAAAGTAAGCAACGGCCAGAAGGTGAAAAGCACCATCGTGGCGGATTAATAAAGGGGGATAAATGTTTTCCAAATTCTTTATTGAAAGGCCCCGCTTCGCGGTAGTAATTTCTTTGATTATCAGCCTTGCGGGTGCCATATGTCTGTGGACTTTGCCTATTGCGCTTTATCCGGAAATCACTCCTCCTGAAATTTATGTAAGGGCAAGTTATCCGGGCGCAAGCGCGGACGTGGTGGCTACCACCGTGGGTATTCCTTTGGAGGAAGAAATCAACGGCGTGGAAGACATGATTTACATGAGTTCCACCTCCTCCGACGGCAGTTATTCGCTTACGGTTACTTTTAAATCCGGCACCGACCCCGATATGGCCCAGGTTAAGATACAAAACCGCATTCAGCAGGCCACCGGCCAGCTGCCTGCGGAAGTTACCAGAAGGGGCATGACGGTAAGGCGTATGTCTTCAAGCATATTGGCCTTCGTAAGTTTTATGTCACCCAACGGCACTTATGACACCAACTATATCAGCGACTACTTGGAAAATAACGTCAAAAAGGCTTTGATTAAAGTTGACGGCGTAGGCGACGTAAGCATACACGGCGCCAAGAAGAGTATGCGTATTTGGCTGGACGCGGATAAAATAGCCGCGCTCAACCTGCCGGTGTCAAGCATAAGGTCCGCAATAACTTCACAGAACTATCAGCCCACTTTGGGTAAAATAGGCGCTTACCCCAACGAAAGCGATGAACAAATGGTATATTCCCTGCAGACCCAGGGGCGTATAAGCGACGTAGAAGGCTTTAAAAACATCATAGTAAGAACAGACGAGCAGGGCGGCTTGGTCCGCCTGGGCGACATCGCCAGGATTGAAGTCGGTATGGAAAGCTATTCGGCGGAGGGCAAGTTTAACGGCCTGCCGGCGGTTTCAATGTCTTTGAGCTTAACTTCCGGCGCAAACGCCTTAAGCACCATGGAAGGCGTAAGATCGGAGCTTGAACGTCTTTCAAACTTCTTCCCGGAGGATTTTACTTATAACATCAACATGGACACCACCGACTATATTAACGAGTCTATAAGCGAGGTCGTCTTTACTCTGCTTTTGACTTTCGTCTTGGTGGTTTTCGTTTGTTATTTGTTCTTGCAGGATTGGCGTTCCACTTTGGTTCCCGCCGTGGCCATACCGGTTTCTTTGCTGGGCAGCTTTATCATAATCCGCGTTTTGGATTATACGATAAATATGTTTACTTTGTTCGGCTTGGTTTTGGCTATCGGCGTCGTGGTTGACGACGCTATCTGCGTGGTTGAGCGCGCCGTATTGCTTATCACAAGGGAAAAAATGAAACCGAAAGACGCCGCCATACAGACCATGCAGGAAATTTCCGGCCCGATTATAGCGACGACGCTTGTGTTGCTGGCGATTTTCGTGCCTATAGGTTTCATGGGCGGTATTACCGGCAAAATTTACCAGCAATTCGCCGTTACGATATCTACGGCCGTAATATTTTCTTCAATCAACGCTTTAACTTTGTCGCCGGCTATCTGCGCGACGGTTTTAAAGCCGGTTAAACCAACGACGTTTAAACCTTTGGTTTGGTTTAATATGCTTGTGGCTTCGGCCTCCAGCAAATACCGCGCCGTTGCCCGTATAATAGCCAGAAGCACTATTTTTATAGCGGTAATATTCGTAGTTCTCGCCCTGTTGGTATGGGGTTCTTTAAAGAGCAGCCAAACTTCTTTCATCCCCGGCGAAGACCAAGGCGTAGTCATGCTTAACGTCCAACTGCCGGAAGGCGCTTCTTTCAAGAGAACCCAGGCCGTAATCAGTGAAATAATGCCTATAATCCGCGCCGAACAAGGCGTTAAAGGCGTAATGAGCGTGGCCGGTTTCAGCATGGGTGCGGGCAGCGGGGAGAACCTCGGCATGGTTATCATCACGCTTACCCCTTGGGGCGAGCGTAAAGGAGCGGAATATTCTTCCACCGCCATTTTAAACAAGCTTAAGGCGAAAATTTCAAGCAAGCCTGAAGCCGAATTCCAGTTTATGGAAATGCCCGCCATTCCCGGTTTGGGTATGTCCGGCGGTATGGACCTTAAAATCCAATCCTTAAACGATGCGGATTATATTAATTTGGATAAAGTAGTGCAGAATTTCTTGGACGCGCTGCGCCGCAATCCGAATATATCCTTTGCCTATACCAACTTTACGGCCAAGACGCCTAACGTTTTCTTGGATATAGACAGGACTAAAGCCGAATCCATGAACGTGCCTCTTTCAAATATTTTCTCCGCTTTGGAAAATTATTTGGGCTCCGGCTACGTCAACGACGTAAACTTCGGCACGCAGGTAAATAAGGTTATGATACAGTCGGACTGGAAGTACCGCCAGAACCTTTCAACCATGGATAATCTTTACGTACCGAATTTAGTCGGCATGATGATACCTTTAAGGGCTTTCGTGGACTTTAGGGATATTCTTTCCCCCAGAATGATACCGAGGTACAATCAGTATCCTTCGGCCACTATTACCGCCGTGCAAAAAAGCGACGTCAGCACGGGCCAGGCTATGGCCGCCGTGGAAGAACTTGCCAAGCAGGTCCTGCCGGCAGGCTACGCCTATGAATGGTCGGGCATAAGCTATCAGGAAAAACAAACCGGCGGGCAGATAACGTTCCTTATATGGCTTGCGATATTGTTCGCCTACTTGTTCCTTGTCGCTCAGTATGAAAGCTGGAGCGTGCCGATGTCGGTGTTAATGTCGGTCGTTGCGGCTTTGCTGGGCGGGCTTTTGGGGCTTATGATTATGGGGCTTCCTTTAAGTATATACGCGCAGCTGGGCTTGGTGCTTTTGATAGGTTTGGCCAGCAAAAACGCTATATTGATTGTTGAGTTCGCCAAGGAAGAACGCGCAAGAGGCAGTTCCATAGTTCAATCGGCTTTAAAGGGCCTTTATGAAAGGTTCCGCGCCGTGCTTATGACTGCTTTCACTTTCATCTTGGGCGTTTTCCCGATGATTATAGCTACGGGCGCCGGCGCTTCAAGCAGAAAGGCCATCGGCGGGCCGGTGTTTTTCGGTATGCTTGTAGGCACCGTACTCGGTTTGCTGCTTATTCCTCTTTTCTACGTATTGGTCCAAAATATTGTAGAGAGGTTAAGCAAACGCAAAGCCAAATAGATTGAGTAACTTTAAAGGCCGGCGAAAGCCGGCCTTTTTTGTTGGGAAAAATTGCAGGTTTTTGGGGATATTTTTACTCGGTCTATATTTATTGTTCACGGCTAGCAATTTAGGTTAAGCAAAGCCTT
>NZ_CALGEO010000020.1:0-1853 GCF_937881865.1 Candidatus Proelusimicrobium excrementi | reverse complement strand
GTTGTACGTTGGGGCGTTTTGTTAAAAAGCGAAAACAGTTGACTTGTTTTTTTTTGATAAATTTTCCTCATAAATCGGCCTGCTAAGCATGAGATGTCTTTATTTGCGTTTAGGTTAGTTTTAGCGGACTGTTTAACTATAAAGGAGAGGAAAAAGATGTCAAAAAATAAAACGGTTAGAAATGTATTTTTTACAGTATTTTGTCTTTTCGCCTGCATAAGTTTAGGCTACGCAGAAAGCTGTTCAACAGCCGGAGCAACGCAGAATAAATATACGGCAAGCGGTTGCTCTTATACTACCCAAAGCAGGACTTGCTGTTCAAACGGTGCTTGGAGCGATTGGGGGGGATCGTGCCCTACTTGCAATAAATCCGTAGATACATGCGACGCAAGACAATTATATGCCGATTTTGATGAAGCCAATTGCAAATGTATATGTCCGACTGGGGCAATAGAAGTAAACGGCACTTGCGAATGTGATACGGCAAATGGATATGTTGAGGGGTACCACGAATGCGTAAAAAGCGGGTCAGGTTCTTGTGCATCAAATCAGTGCTGGAATGGCTCTAATTGTGAAGCGAAAGGTTCAACCAGTATCCCTTGCGAAGGAATGGTGCAGGAAACAACAGGGGGGACTTTAACCAGAACCGCCACTTGTTATTCCGGCTCCGGCTGGAGTTACGGCAGCTGGACAGGTACTTGCACTTGCCCCAGTGGCAGCACTTGGACGGGCAGCGGTCTATCAGGACGTTGCAAAGGAAATTACTATTGGAGTTGTACTAGCTATCAAGAAAGCTATTATTGTAACGGAGCGAATACAGTACGCCCAAATGAAGACTGTTCTAATTATGGGGAGACGGCTACTGGTTATGAAAGCCCCGAAGAGTACAGTGGGGACATGTGTACATATTCGAGCTGTATTTGTAAATAAGCTTTTACGTGAGGCTTAGCCTCTCAACTAACCGCCCCGCGTTTGCCCTAAGCAAGCGTGGGGTTTTTGCGTAAAGGTCGGGTGCGTAGTTTTACAATAAAAAATCCCCGGTGCTCGCCCGGGGACTTTCGGAGGTATTGCTTGAATTTATTTTATTATTTCTCTTACTATCGGTTCTTTTTTTGCTTTGCTTTTTTTAATCGTCAAAGCTTGTAAAAACAGCTCCGCGCCCGCCGCGAGGCGTTTTTTATCCGACGCATAAATGTGCGCTATGACATCGCCTTTTTTAACGGCGTCGCCGTATTTCTTTTCCAGCCAAATGCCGGCTCCGTAATCTATTTCGTCTTCCATTTTGCCGCGGCCGGCGCCTAAAAGTACGGCCGCCTGTCCGCAAAGTTTTGCGTCCATTTCCGTTATATAACCGTCTTTTTCGGCTTTTACCAAATGCTGGAGTTTGGCGTTTTTAAGGTATTTTTCGGGATTATCCACTATATCGGGATTACCGCCCTGCCATTTGATGATTTGTTTAAACTTTTCCGCCGCCTCTCCGTTTTGCAAATATTTCTCCAGTTCGGCTTTGGCTTTTTTAACGTCTTTGGCTTTACCGCTTATTAATAACATTTGCGCGGCGGTTTCCAAAAGCAGTTCGTAGAAA
Organism: Candidatus Proelusimicrobium excrementi; assembly: GCF_937881865.1. NCBI lineage: Bacteria > Pseudomonadati > Elusimicrobiota > Elusimicrobia > Elusimicrobiales > Elusimicrobiaceae > Candidatus Proelusimicrobium > Candidatus Proelusimicrobium excrementi. Next base: position 268 of record NZ_CALGEO010000020.1, on the reverse strand, counting down.
TCAGGCGCGATTTGAGCGTCGCCTTTTAATATTTTTATGCTTTGCAGCATTTCATTGCTGTTGCCTATCGCGCGGCCCAAAGGACGCTGCATATCGGTTATAAGCGCGCGGCATTTAAGGCCCATAAGTTTTGCCGTGTTGACCAAACCTTTGGCCAGTTTTTTGCTGTCTTCGTATTTTTGCATGAAAGCGCCGGAGCCGAATTTAACATCCATCAAAAGGCTGTCCACGCCTTCGGCGTATTTCTTGGAAATGATGCTCGCCGTGA
>NZ_CALGEO010000019.1:0-7976 GCF_937881865.1 Candidatus Proelusimicrobium excrementi | reverse complement strand
AAGAAGATTTTGATAAAGAAATTTTTGCAGATATTCATATTACTCATTACCCTTTAAGAGATTTTAAGGGAATGCTGTGTGATATGGGTAATGTTCTTAGTGATTATGCTAAAATTGGTAGTCGTAATTCTAAAGCTATTGCTCATGGTAAATTATCAAAGCATATGATGCATCTTGTTAGATTGTATTTAATGGCTTTCGATATTTTAGAGCGTGGTGAAATTATCACTTACAGAGAAGCAGACCATGATTTCTTAATGGAGATTTTAAATGGTAAATATTTGGACGAAAAACAGCAACCAATTCCAGAATTTTTCGATTTAGTTAAAGCTTTAGAAGAATTTAAAGGCGTTTACAGACGTTTTAACACCATAGGCAAAACCGACGGCGTTGAAGTTATAGACGACTTCGCCCACAACCCGCATAAACTGGCGGCGACTTTAAAAGCCGCCCATTTAAGAGGGAAAAGGGTTTTGGCTTTCTTTCAGCCGCACGCTTTTACTTCCGTACAGCTTCTGCTTAAGGAGTTTATTGAGGAGTTTACGCGCCAAATCAAAAAGGACGATATCCTTTGGTTAAGCGAAATTTATTATGCCGGCGGAACCATACCGGAGCATATTTCCAGCAAGCTGATTTACGAGGGCCTGAAACATAACGGCGTACCCGTAAAATTTTTGCCCTGCAGGAATGAAACCGCAGCCGACATCGCCGCCGCGGCCAAACCCGGCGACGTGGTGCTTGTAATGGGCGCGAGAGACCCGACATTGACGGATTTCGCAAAGCAAATCTTCCGCGCGATAAAAGATAAAGATTACTCCAAAAAGCCGTGCAGGCAGTGCCTGATGAACGTGGATAAAAAGTTCTGATAAAAACCGGCCCCGAAAAGGCCGGTTTTTAAGTGTGATATTTTTAACTTTCATGCGTAGTATTAATGAGGGGCGCAGAGATATTTATGGATTTTGACGATACTTACAGAGAATTGTTTAAACCGGTATACGCTTATATCCTGCTGCGCGCCCAAGATAAAAATCTGGCCGAAGATTTGGCCGCGCGGACATGGCAGAAAGTCTTTGACAAACAAAATTCTTTCAACCCTGCTAAGGGCAATTTAAGGCAATGGATTTTTACCATAGCCAGAAACGAGGTTAACAGTTACTTCCGCCTGTATTACGTAAGGAAAGTGTTTTCTCTTTCGGATTTTGAGGATGACTTGGCCGGCGAAACTGAAACGGAAAATGTGGAAGCTTCCGCCGAAAAGAAACAAACGGAGCAAATCCTTAAAAACGCAATGGGCAAACTGAAATCCAATTACAGAGATATACTGGCTTTAAAATTTTACTCCGGCATGAGCAACGGGCAAATAGCCCAAACTTTAAAAATAAGCGAAAGCAACGCCGGAACATTAATAAACAGAGCTTTAAACAAACTAAAGCTTTTATTGGAGGCAGAAAATGTCGCCTGAAGAAAAAATAACAAAGTTATATCGGCAAACCGATTTTGATAAAAACAAAACCGCGCAAAATAAGGTTTACGCCAAAATCAACAAAACGCCGAAAGGCTTAAAAGCGGTATGGCTTTTGCTGCCGGCTGCAGCAATACTGGCGGCTTTGGTGTTTTGGCCTATGACGCATAACCCCGTTCTAAATACGGCCCCACACCAGCATGAAAACGCCGCACTAACTCAGGAAGAATGCGCGGATCTTTCAACAAGATATTGGTTTGAGCAGGCCGCGGAAAAGGGCAAATTGATTATGGCCAAATGCCCAAAAGAAATTTTAAACGATTACAACAATGATTTAATTTTCCGTCTAAGCCAAAGATTTGAAGAAAGCAATCAAAAGCTCTCTCAGGACGAAAAGAAGAAGCTGGACGATTGCGGGGAAAAATTTAAAACGAAAGTGCACCCGGTTATGTCTTTTGACGTAAGGTGCTGATTTAAGGAGATATAAATGCTAAAAAAATTACTGCTCTTAACCATAGCGGTTTTGGGATTTGCCAACGCTTCGGCTTACGCCGCGCAGAAGCAGCCGCTTGAAGCCGCTTTGTTTACTGCCCCTTGGTGCGGGCATTGCCAAAGGCTTAAAAAAGAATACTTAAACGAGTTTAAAAAACTTTATAATGATACGGTAAAACTCGTGGAATACGACGTAAGCCAGCCCGGCGTAAACATAATTTTTAACGATACGCTGGCGGAATATAAAGTGGAGTCGGCCGGGGTGCCCTGCATGGTGGTGGGAGAAAGCGTGCTTATGGGATATCCGGCGGAAATAAAAACCGGCGCGGACGCGGCCATACGTAAAGCTTTAGACAACAATGAAAGGACTTACTTCGGCACCAAAGCCTATATAGCCGAATGCAAAGCCAACGCGCAAAAAGCCGCGGCGGAAGAAGACGCCTCCTGCGAAAACGATCAAATAGCGCCCGGCGTAAGCAGGCAGGAAACCTTAAATATGTTTGAACAAATAACCTTCTGGGCTATAATAGCCGCCGGATTAATAGACGGCATCAATCCGTGCGCTTTTGCCGTGATAGTGTTTTTTGTTTCTTTCCTGGCGGTATACAAATATGACAGAAAAGAGGTTCTTTTAATAGGGTCATCTTATTGCTTGGCGGTGTTTTTAGCCTATATAGCCATAGGTTTGGGCTTATTTAACTTCCTCTACGCGATGAGCTCTTTTTATTATGTAATGATGATTTTTAAATGGCTTACCATAGCGTTGTGCGCGCTGTTCCTGCTGTTAAGCTTATATGACTTTTTAATATATCAGAAGACGAAAGATTATAATAAAATTCTTTTGCAGCTGCCCAAAAGCTACAAAGAGTACATACATAAAGTAATGCGCTTCTTCCTGAGAGATAAGCAAAAAAGCACTTTCAGGCTGATATTGGCCGCTTTGGCCGTGGGCTTTATAGTTTCCTTGGTAGAAGCCGTTTGCACCGGGCAAGTATATTTGCCGACTATCGCCCTGATACTTAAAGAGGCCGACGCGCATTTTGTAAGAGCGATGTTATATCTGCTGGTTTACAATTTGATGTTCATAGTGCCGCTGGCGGTAATACTCGCTTTAAGCGTTATGGGCTATGAATCAAAAGGTTTCAACGATTTCCTTAAAAAGCATTTGGGCCTTACCAAATTGGCTTTGTGCCTGCTCTTTTTGGGATTGCTGATACTGCTTTTGACCAATATGTAATTTGCTCCCGAAGTATCAAATAAATATCCCCCGGGTTTCTCATTTCCCGGGGGATTTGATTTTAAAGTTTGAAAAATCAGATATTTTCCAAGTCTTTTTCGCTCATATCGTCCCTGATGCCGAAACGCGTTAAGCAAAAATCGTATTTAACGGGATCTTCCGGGCAAAGCTTGGCGAAAGAGGCGGAAATATCAACGGCGGTTTTCATATCGGCCTGATTGCGCTTTGTAAGGCCAAGCACACGCGCCACGCGGTGCATATGCACGTCCAAAGGCACAATAAGGCAGCTTGCCGGTATTTTGGACCAGCACCCCGGATCGACTTCATCTTTGCGGATACACCAACGCAAACACAAATTCAAACGTTTTAAAGCGCTGTTTTTGGCGGGATTTGGCATAAGGGTATCTATTTTGCCGTAACTCCTCAATTTAGCCGCAAAAGCGCGCTGCGCCGCAAGATAGTCTTTGCCCGGCTCGTAGAAAGATAAAAACATATTTTCCAGGCTGCCGTATTCCTTAAGAACCGCCTTTATCGCGCAAAGCAGGTTTACCAGTTCTTCTTCAACCGTAAAACGGTATTTGAACCCGGCGAAAAGTTTTTCCATTTCGGCGCGTTCCGTATTTATGATAAAAGATTTTGGGGAAGGGCCTAAAATTGATAAAATCTTATCAACGGTTTTTATTATTTGTTTTACATTGCCGTAAGCGAAGCTTGAAGCTATTAAAGCCGTTATTTCCTTATCCGCGCCGTCTTTATAAAGATGCACGAACTGAAGAGGATCGGGAGATATTAAATTAAATTTATTGTATTTAAGATAAATATTATCCAAACATTTTTTTGTAATCATAAATAAATTCTAGCAATTTGTTACTATATAAATATATGACACTTAATCAAATCTTCGGCCGTTATAAAGAAAATTTGCCGCAAATCGAAGTTAAAGGCTTAAGCCAAAATTCAAAAGAAATTCAAAAGGACTGGGTGTTCTTCGCCGTTAAAGGCCATACGGTGGACGGGCATGAATATATCCCTTCGGCTCTGCTAAAAGGGGCCTGCGCAGTAGTTACGCAGGAAGAACTTGAAGAAGTTTATCCCGTCCCGGTAATAAAGGTGCCTAATATCGACGAAGCAATGGCCGACGCGGCCTGCGCTTTTTACGGGAATCCCTCAAACTCCTTAAACATGATAGGCATCACGGGCACAAAAGGCAAAACCAGTATTTCCTATCTCACCGAGAGCATTTTGTTTGAAGCCAAACGCAAACCAGCCGTAATGGGCACCATAAACTACCGCGTAAACGGCAAAATGATAAGCAAAGCCCCCAATACCACGCCGGCGCCGCTTTTGCTGCAAAATATAATTTACCAAGCCAAAGAAGCCGGATGCGAAGATGTGGTTATGGAAGTTTCTTCCCACGCGTTGGAATATCAGCGCGTACGGGGAATAGATTTCAATATAGCCGTATTTACCAATTTGCAAAGGGATCATTTGGATTTCCATTCCACGTTTGACAATTACTTCGCCGCAAAGAAAAAACTGTTTGAGAATTTAATCTCCCCCGATAACGCAAAGCAAAAGAAAAGCGCGATTATCAATATAGACGATCCTTACGGCGAGAAATTGGCCGAGATGTTAAAAAACAAAGTTAAACTTATAACTTACAGTTTAAACAAACCGGCGGATTTTACCGCGACGGATATAAAAACTTCCCTTGAAGGCGTAACGTTTAAAGTTAACGGAGAAAGCGCGAAACTGAACCTTTTGGGCGCGCATAACGTATATAACGCTTTGGCCGCAATAGCCGTGGCAAGCCGCCTGGGAATACATATAAAAACGGCGATAAAAGGACTTGCCGCTTTAAAAGGCGTACCCGGCAGAATGGAAAGAGTGGACGAAGGCCAAGATTTTTATTTGTTTGTAGACTTCGCCTACACCAACGAAGCCCTGCTTAAAGCCTACGACGCCGTAGCCCCGTTTAAAAGAGGACGCATAATAACGGTCTTCGGCTGCGGAGGGCAGCGCGACACTACAAAACGCCCCCTTATGGGCGCAAGCGCGGCTAAGAACAGCGATTTGGTACTGATAACAAAAGATAATCCGCGGAAAGAAGACCCTAATAAAATTTTCGCCGATATTCTTAACGGAATGCCTTTTGCCGACAACTTCAACATTATCCCGGACAGACGCCAAGCCATTTTTGAGGCTGTCCGCGCGGCCCGCAAAGACGATATTGTAATAATAGCCGGCAAAGGACATGAAGACTACCAAATACTGCCCGGCGGCGTTATACATTTTTCCGACAGGGAGGAAGCCGAAAAGGCTTTAAGAGAATATGTTTTCACCAAAAAAATTTAAAGGCAAAAAGGCTTGCGTACTTGGAATGGGCAAAAGCGGAATAAGCTGCGCCCGTTTGTTAAAAAGGCAAGGCTTTGACGTACTTATAAGCGAAAGCGGCGTTATGCCGGTGCCGACCGGGCTTGAAGGCATAGAAACGGAAACGGGCGGGCACACAGAAGCGGTTTTTAAATGCGACTTCGCCGTAAAAAGCCCGGGGATATCCCCAAGGCACCCGGTTTTGACAAAGCTGAAAAAGCTTAAAAAGCCCGTCTTCAGCGAGTTGGAAACGGCCTGCGCCTTTATACCGAAAAACTGCAAAATATTCGCAATAACCGGCACAAACGGCAAAACGACCACCACCGTAATGCTTAGCGAAATTATGAAAGCCCATTGCCTCAGCGAAAAGAAGAACCGTAAAGTTTACACCGTCGGCAATATCGGCAAACCGTTTTCTTCCGTGGCGGATTCCATAGAACCCGGCAGCATTGTGGTTATTGAAGTTTCCAGCTACCAGCTGGAAGACAGCACTTATTTTAAACCTTACGTAAGCGCGCTGCTTAATATCACGCCGGATCACGAAGAACATCACGGCAGCTTGACAAAATATATCGCCGCAAAAGGCAAAATCTTTAAAGATCAAACGCCGAACTGTTCTTTTATTTCCAACGGCGCGGACGGACGCTGCGTGAAGTTTATGAAGAAAGCCCCCTGCAAAGTGCTTGCGTTTTCTTCCACGCCGCGCCACAGCGTTAAAGTGGACGCTTTTTATGACGGGGACGAGATGATTTTCTCCGACGGATATCACATAAAACCGCCCAAGCTTATGATAGGAATGCACAATATAGAAAACGCCATGGCGGCCTCTTTAATGGCTTTTGCCGCAAAGGTAAAACAAAAAGACGTGCAAACCGGCTTTAACACTTTTAACTGCCCCGAACACAGAATAGAATTTTTCTGCGAGTATAAAGGGATAAAATGTTATAACGATTCAAAAGCCACAAATATAGATTCCACTCTGACGGCTTTAAAAACTTTGCAAAGCGAAAATAAAATTTGGATTATTTTGGGAGGACGCGGCAAAGGCGCGCCTTACAAACCTTTGCTTCCGTTTTTAAACCGCTTTTGCAAGCACGCGGTGTTGATAGGGGAAGATTCCAAAAACATAAAGCAGCAGCTTTCCGGACGCTTCCCCGCGACGGAAAAGGGCGATTTGCAAAATGCCGTGGAATATATATTTTCAAAAGCGCAAAAAGGCGATATATTATTGCTCTCTCCGGCTTGCGCGTCTTTCGACCAGTTTAAAGACTTTGAACACCGCGGCCAGGTTTTTAAACAGATAGTAAAAGAATACGTGCGGAAGCATTAAACATATATTAAGGATTAGTATCCGTATACTGCTTTAAAGTTACAGAAACGGGCGGAGAGTAAAACCTCCGCCCGTACTTTTTAAATTTATTTGCTTTATTATCGATAAAGAGTTTATTGATAATCTTATTTTAGCTAGAAAATCAAATGTTGATGTAAGAATAATGGTCCCTGGAATACCTGATAAAAAGCTTGTTTATATGGTAACACAAAGTCACTATGAAATGCTTCTTAAAAATGGAGTTAGAATATATGAATATACTCCAGGATTTAATCATGCAAAAAACTTTATCTCAGATGATAAATATGGTGTTGTAGGGACTATAAATGTTGATTATAGAAGTTTATACTTGCATTTTGAGAACGGAGCGCTTATAATAGATGATGAAGTTGTTAATAAAATGAAAAATAACTTTTTAGATGATTTAAATGAGCAAGAAAAAGCTAAAATAATATCAACTACAGTATTAGTACTGATGATAACACTAACCTCCATCACATTATTGCTTTGTCCATTTGCCACAATTAAAACCAAGGCTCAGATAGAGTCTTTGTTTGATGAAGTGTCGATGAGAATTGAAGCAAGCCTAAACTATGATGGAAGTTTCTATGTAAATAATATGCCATTAGGATTCAGCTCAAATCCGTATGATTATATTAAAAACAACCCAGAATACAATGAATTAGTGGCGCTTGGCACAGATGCTATACCTATTATAGAACAGTATATATCAGAAACTACGAGTTTTTACGGATATATATTATCCATAGCAATTGAAGACATTGCAAAGATTAATCTTAAAAATTTTGATGAATATAAATGGAGCACATCCTCAACTTTTTTAGAATCTTGGTCTAATATAAAAAACGATGTTGACGATGCTGTATATAATATATACTACAATAAAAACATTATAATGTCAAGATTTGTCGTTATAAAATCAGACAACAAAAGCCCATCAAAAGATGGGCTTTTGTTGGAATATTACGGTTTTTTAATCTTATTGAGTTGAGCATTGAGTCCAAGCAAATCTTCTTTGGAGAATTTGATATTTGCCGCACCCATAAGGCTTGTGAGACGAA
>NZ_CALGEO010000018.1:0-3511 GCF_937881865.1 Candidatus Proelusimicrobium excrementi | reverse complement strand
GTATTTTGCGTTTTAACGAGGCCTGAACCCCCGAGCGTATACTGTTAAAGGGCGGAGCCCGAGGTATCCGAAGGGGGTGAAAACGAAGTTAAAACGCAAAAGACGACGCAAAACATAATAAGGGTGGCCCTGCCGGGGGTAAGGGCAGGGCCTGTGGAATCCTCATAAATATACTATTATTCTAACAATTTTGCAATGTTTTTAAAGAAGTCCCCGGCTTTTTGCTCAAAATAGAAATCGCTTACGCCAGCAGTGTAAGAAGACGGCAAAGTGTTTATTTCTATTATTTTAGCTCCGTTGCGTTTGGCCGTCAGCGGCAGGGCGCAGGCGGGCATAACCTCGCCTGAAGTGCCGACTACAATCATAACGTCCGTCGCATAGGCAAGTTCCGCGCTTGCTTGGTAAACGCGCGGATTTATGCCCTCGCCGTAAAATATAAAATCAGGCTTAAGCACGGCCCCGCAAGATTTGCAGGAGGGGAGTTCCGCCTTTAAATCGACTTCGTTTATATGATACCGCTTGCCGCAGCCCGTGCAAATCAAATAATTTATCGTACCGTGAAATTCTTTTACGTTTATGCTTCCCGCGCGCTGGTGCAGATTATCTATATTCTGCGTTATTACGCCTTTAAGAAGGCCCCTTTTTTCCCAGGCGGCAAGCGTTTTATGGGCGATGTTCGGTTCGGCCTTGCCCATGGAATCAAAAAATATTTTCTTCATTTCGCGCCAGGATTCTTTGGGATTGGCGTAAAAGAAATCAATATCAATGGCGGAAGGGTCATAACGTTCCCAAAGGCCGCCCGCGCCGCGGAAAGGGGGAATGCCGCTCTCCACGGAAATACCCGCCCCCGTAAAGGCGGTAAGGAACTTGGCGTTCTTAATAATTTCTGCCGTTTCTTTCAGCATATAAAGATAAAATTATCAAATAGCCGGCAAAAAATCAACTGCGGTTTTTAACGATTAATTTTAAGACGGTAAAAAGGGGAAAAATCTTCATTGTGTTTAAAAGGATTTTATGTTACAATTCTCTTGTAGACTCAAAAGCAAGACAAAATGACGGCTTACAACGCAAAACGCCCCTAAATTTTAATCGGCGAGCGTTTATTTTGCCTTGCCTTTGTATATTATAACAGGAGAATATATGTTATCAAAGTTTATCAACTGGATGAAGCCTCTTAAAGATGCTGACCAAAGATTAACGGATGAAAAAACGATAAAAAGAACTTATACGATTTGGCGTATAAAGATGTTCTTCGGTATGTACTTCGGCTACGCGCTCTTTTACTTTACAAGGAAAAACCTTGACTTCGTAAAACCTGCGCTTAAAGATAATTTCGGGTTTGACATAATCCAACTCGGTATCATCGGCACCACGATATACGCCACCTACGGCGTAGGCAAGTTTTTAAGCGGCGTCATGGCGGACAAATGCAATATAAGGTCCGTAATGGCTTTGGGGCTGTTCTGCTCCTCGCTGATAAACTTGGCTTTCCCCTTCCTGCCGCAGTTCCAAGGCTGGCTTTCAAATATGCATATCGCCATACCGTTGGTCGGCATAGCGGCTTTTGCGTGGGGGTTAAACGGCGTATTCCAATCCATGGGGTTCCCTCCGGTAGCCAAAGGCTTGGTATATTGGTTCTCCCCCAGTGAAAGGGCCACCAAATGGACTTTATGGTCCTCCAGCCACACCTTCGGGGCTTTCTTCGTAGGCGTATTGATAACATATTTACTTAAATTCGATTTATGGAGAATGGCTTTCATTATACCCGCCATTATGGGTATATCTTACAGTATTTTCCTGTTATTCTTCCTTACCGACAAACCCACCACGGTAGGTTTGCCGCCTATTGACGAGTACAAAAACGACCCTATGCCGATTAAAAAAGACACGGGCCTTTCCCATTGGGAAATCCTCAAAAAACACGTCTTCAGCAATCCGTTCTTATGGGCTTTGGCGGTTTCTTACGTATTTGTCTACTATGTACGTTTCGCCACTTTGGACTGGGGCACGCTCTTCTTGGTGGAAGACAGAGGCTTTACCCAAGCCGCCGCCGTTTCCGCTTTGAAATGGATGCCTTTCCTCGGTATGCCGGGCGGTATCGTAGCCGGTTATCTGGCGGATAAATTATTCCAGGGCCGCTGCACTCAAATGAATCTTATTTATTTGACCATACTCGCGGCAAGCTGCTGGGGCTTTTACAAACTCGCCGGCACCGACGCGTTTTTCTGGACGTCCTTACTCGCGGCTTTTATCGGTTTCTTCGTGGACGGCCCTCAGAACTTGGCCGGCGGCGTACAGACCAGCCGTATCGTAACGCAGGAATCCGTTTCCGCGGCGTGCGGTTTTACCGGCATGTTCGGTTATTTCGGCGCGATGTTATCTTCCAGCGGCGCGGCTTTCATCAGCAAGCATTACGGCTGGCAAGGCGTATTCGTTTCCTGCATAATATCTTGTATCATAGCCGGCGCGTTGATCTCCACAACTTGGAAAAAGGAATCAGCCGGAATTTCAAAATAAGCGAAGTTTTTTCAATCTGCAAAGCCCCCGTTTTAGACGGGGGCTTTTTGCGTCATAAGGGGCTTGCAAAAAACAAATTTATTTTCTAGGATATTTTTAGAACAAAATATAGAACGCGTAAAAATAAACAATTTTTATTTTAACCTTAAGGAATGTTTATGAAAAAACTCCACCCTAATCAGGAAAAACTGCTTAAACTGCTTAAAGAACATCAGGATAATCCTCTTACCATGGAAGAACTTGCCCTGCAAATGGATATCTCAAGCAAAAGCGTGGTGCATTATCACATAACCCAGCTTGAAAAAAAGGGCTATATAACCCGCAGTGCAAACAACGCCCAGCAGTATTATATAAACGATACCGAGGAAAACGTAATATACCTTCCGCTTTACGGAATGGCAAAATGCGGCCCGGCCGGAACGATACTTGACGGCACTCCCAGCAGAGTAGTCCCCGTGGATCCGGCGATGGTAAACTTCCCGGTATGCAAAGGTTTTATGGTGGAAGCCAAAGGGGATTCTATGACGGACTTAATAAACCCCAAAGATTGGCTTATAGTGGAAAAGAGCAATACTCCCAATCAAAGGGACGTTATAGTCTGTTCCAACAACGGGGAAACTATGGTAAAGCGTTTTGTAAAAGACGGACGCAGCGGCAATATACTGCTGGTATCGGATAACCGCAAATACGCCCCCATAATAGCGGATAAAGATTCCCTTAAGATAGACGGCATAGTAAGAAGCGTTTTAAAACGCGGGATTTAAAAACCTTAAAAATACAGGCATATTGCAAATGTTTCGGCGCTCTTTTAAGAGCGCCGTTTTTTGTTTTAGGTTTCCGTCTGAACAGCAATCATTCCAGCTTACAATTTGCTTTTACCTTTGGCCTGATTTTAGCCTTTTCTTTAGTTCGGATACCTCGCCGCCTTCGGCGGCATAGTTAGGTTAAGCAAAGCCTTATACTGCACCTTGCGCCGCTCTGATTTTTAAAAGAG
>NZ_CALGEO010000017.1:0-5402 GCF_937881865.1 Candidatus Proelusimicrobium excrementi | reverse complement strand
GAGCGGCGCAAGGTGCAGTATAAGGCTTTGCTTAACCTAAATTGCTAGCCGCAAGTACACAATATCTCGCGGGTAAAAAATGGGAGCGCACAACTTAGACCGAGAAAATACAAAAAAACAAGGGCGGAGATACAAATCCCCGCCCTCTCAGAAAACCACCGCTTACGGTTTTATCCTGTCCATAAGCCTCGGGAAAGGTATCGTTTCCCTTACGTGCGGCAATCCGCATATCCACGCCACGGCCCTTTCTATACCCATGCCGAATCCGCTGTGCGGCACGCTTCCGTATTTGCGCAGGTCAAGGTACCAGTCAAACGCGCTTTCTTCAAGGCCCTGCTCGTGTATGCGTTTGATAAGGGTGTCATAATCCTCTTCCCTTTGGCTTCCGCCGATAATTTCCCCATAGCCTTCCGGCCCGATTACGTCTACGGCCAAAGCGAGTTTTTCATCTTTAGGGTCGCGCTTCATATAAAAAGCTTTTATGGCCGCGGGATAGCGGTGTATCATTACCGGGCGGTCGAAAGTCTTGGATATAATCGTTTCTTCGTCGCCGCCGATATCGCCGCCCCATTCCGTCGGGTTGCCGTTTTTATTTAAAATTTCAATAGCTTCCGTATAAGAAATGCGCGGGAAAGGTTTTTTGATATTTTCAAGCTTGCTGATGTCGCGGCCTAAAACTTCAAGTTCGGCACGGCGGTTTTTTAAAACCTTTTCAACTATATAGCAGATGAAATCTTCCGCTAAATCCATATTGTCGTCCAAATCGTTGAAGGCGACTTCCGGCTCCACCATCCAAAATTCCGTAAGGTGGCGGCGCGTTTTGGATTTTTCCGCCCTGAAAGTAGGGCCGAAGCAATAAATCTTGCCCAACGCCATGGCGGAAGCTTCCCCGTAAAGCTGACCGCTTTGGGAAAGCAAAGCTTTTTGCCCGAAGTAATCGGTTTCAAAAAGGGTGCTTGTGCCCTCGCAGGCCGCAGGGGTTAAAATAGGCGAATCCACCAAAGTAAAACCGTTGTTTTTAAAATATTCGCGTATTGCAAAAATTATTTCGTCCCTGATTTTAAGTATCGCAACCTGCCTGCTGGAGCGAAGCCATAAATGGCGGTTATCCATTAAAAAAGCTGTGCCGTGCTCCTTGGGAGAAATGGGATAATCCTTAGCCATCTGCAAAACTTTTATATCTTTAACGCCCAATTCAAAACCCAGCGGGGAGCGTTTGTCTTCCCTTACCGTGCCGGTAACTTCTATTGAAGATTCCTGGGTTATTTTATCGGCGAGTTCAAAAACTTCCGCGGTAACGTCGCCTTTAAAAACGACGCATTGTATAATGCCGCTGCCGTCGCGCAGCTGTAAAAAGTGCAATTTCCCGCTTGAACGTTTATTGTAAAGCCAGCCTTTTAAAGTGATTTCTCGGCCGACGTATCCGCCGACGTCCTTAACGCGAATTTTATCTAACATAAGTTTTACCTCTTGAATATACTTTGCATATATCTTAAATTTTAGCAAAATAAATAAGGCCGGGCTATATGCCGGCCGTTAAATCTGGTGGACGTGATGGGAGTCGAACCCACGACCTCCTCGTTGCGAACGAGGCGCTCTCCCAACTGAGCTACACGCCCTTGAACTTTTAATTATTATAACATTTTTCAAAGAAATATTAAAAGTTTTTTGATAAATATAAATTGCTATAATTTTTTTGTGATACTTTTCCCCCTAGAACGTATACAGGGTGGAGGCCGACATGAACTTTGAAGAAGTCTATAATTCCTACTTCGGACGGATATATTCCTATATAAGGGCCAGGGTTTTAAACGAAACCGCGGCCGACGATATATGCTCCGACGTTTGGGAAACGGTGTTTAAAAAACAAAACGCTTACGAAGAAGCAAAAGGCAATATCGAACAATGGCTGTTTACCATAGCAAGAAACAAAGTAAACGGTTATTTCCGCCTTTATTATATAAGGAATATATTTTCCTTAACAGATAAAGAAGATGTTTTGCCTTCCGGCGAAAGCGTAAACGAAGAACTTGATAAACAGGAAGACATAAAACAGTTAAACGCGGCGTTAAGCGCGCTTAACGCTAAAGAGCGGGATTTGATTTCGCTTAAGTTTTTCTCTTCCATGACGAACAGGGAAATATCCGCGGTATCTTCCCTCAGCGAAAGCAATGTCGGCACCATATTAAACAGAGCAATGCAAAAAGTAAGAACGATATTGGAGGATTTATGAAATATACTGACGAGGAAATAAAAAATAAATTTTCCAATGTTAATTTTGACGAAACCGGCTGGAAAAAGCAGGCCGTCTTTAATAAGATAGTCGCCAAACAGGCCGGAAGGAGATTTAATATGAGGAAAAGATATCTTAAACTTACCGCTGCGGCGTCATTGGTGGTGCTTATAGCCGTCTTCGGTACGCCTGTTTTTAAAGACTATATAAAACACGGGCAAAACGAAACCTACTCGGGCGGAGATATCTGCCAAGGGCAATCTTGCGCTTTATCACCCGAAGAAACGCCCGCCAAGCAAGCGCAAGAGGCGCAAACAACCGCTACGGATAACGCCGCATATAAAGAAGAAGAGAATTTTGAAGCCGAAGTTTTACTTGCGGATTCGGCCCCAATGCCGGCCCCCGTACCGGCACCAGTAAAAGCCACAAGCCGCATCATAAGAGGGGCTTATGCCGCCGCTCCCGCAGCTATGCGGGCAAAAAATATGGCTGTTTCATATTCGGCGCCCCTCGGATACCAGTTGGGCAGGCCGACAAGAGCCCAAGAGCAAAATTTTGCGAAAGAAACTAAAGACTATACAGAAAACGCCTTTAAAAAGGCCTCTTTAGAACCGCTTTCCACATTCTCGGCCGATGTTGATACGGCTTCCTATTCTATGCTGAAAGAACAAATCAACAGAGGCTGGGGCGTACAAAAAGAAGCCGTAAGAATTGAATCTTTAATAAACAACTTCGATTACAATTACGCCGCCCCCAAAGGCGCGGAGCCCTTGAGCGTTGATATTGAGTATTCCGACGCGCCTTGGAATAAAAACAACAAACTTGTAAAAATAGGCGTTAAAGCAAAAACTCTGACGAAAGAAAACCGCCCCCAAAGCAATTTGGTGTTTTTAATAGACGTTTCCGGTTCGATGAGTGATTCCAACAGGCTTCCGCTTGCAAAAAAAGCCTTAAAAATTGTAGGCTTGGAAAAAAGAGAAGACCATATGCCTAACCAAATGTCAGGCGGACAACAACAACGTGTCGCAATCGCAAGAGCAATAGTAAACGATCCGCCTCTAATATTAGCTGACGAACCTACAGGTAATTTAGACACAAAAACAAGTATTGAAGTTATGGAATTTTTTGTAAACCTTAATAAAACAATGAAAAAAACAATAATTCTAGTAACTCACGAACCTGATATCGCTCAATATTGCAAACGAGTGGTAAAATTCAAAGACGGGAAAATAATATCCGACACAATAAACGAACATACAACAATTCCATACTAAAAGGATAATCTGAATGATAGATTTCAAATCAACATTAAAAATGGCAATAGTTTCGCTAAAAATAAACAAGATGCGTTCAATGTTAACCTCTCTAGGTATAATTATCGGCGTTAGCGCAGTAATAATTATGCTTGCAGTTGGTTCAGGAGCCAGCGCAAAAATTGCAAAAGATATGGAATCTATGGGTAGCAACTTATTGATGATTCGTTCAAGTTCTGCGACTTCAGGCGGTGTCAGAATGGGTTCTGGGACTAAACCAACGCTAACATTGAAAGACGCTGAAGCCATTGAAAAATTAGCTAACGGCGTGCTAATGGTTGCTCCATACACTGCCCAAGCAAAACAACTAACTTACGGAAACCAAAACTGGTCAACTTCTGTAGCAGGAACAACTGCATCATATTTGCATATTAGAAATTATGAAATTGTCGATGGAAGGAACTTTATTCCAGAAGATGTAAAAAATAATACAAAAGTAGCTATCATCGGCAACACCGTTGCTACAGAACTTTTCGGAGATATGGATCCAATTAACAAAACAATGCGTATTGGGAATGTTCCGTTCAAAGTTATAGGACTTTTAAAAATCAAGGGCGAAAACGGAATGGGTATGGACCAAGACGATTTAGTATTCATACCAATTACAACCGCACAAAAAAAAGTTTTTGGAACAGACTTCCCTGGATCTGTAAAAATGATAAACGTAAAAGCCATAAGCGAAGAAACTCTAGATATTGCACAGAATGATATTCACGACATATTGAGAAGACGCCACAATATTGGTAAAACTCAAGATGACGATTACGAAATCAGAAACCTTGCCGAAATGCAGGAAACAATTAAATCTTCCGCTCAAACAATGTCCATATTATTAGGTGCAATTGCATCAGTATCACTACTTGTCGGTGGTATAGGTATTATGAACATTATGCTTGTTTCTGTAACAGAAAGAACAAAGGAAATAGGTATCCGTATGGCAATCGGAGCTACTGCATCTGATATAAGAATACAATTTCTAATAGAATCATTTTTGTTGTCTATAATTGGTGGATTAATAGGCATCGTTGTTGGTGTTGCTGGCGCTGAATTAATTCACATATTAACCAAGATGAATATCTTAATATCAAGTTTTTCAATAATACTTTCGTTAACAGTATCAGGTTTAATTGGTGTTTTTGCAGGTTTTTACCCAGCATACAAAGCCTCTCTTTTAAACCCAATTGACGCATTAAGATATGAATAAAAATTATTTTACACAACGAACTCGACACAACAATTGAGGTTGTCTTTTTACTAAATGAGGTTCGTAAGTAGAGCATTCACCACTTTTGTTGCAATAAACGGCACTTCTCATACCATTTGCATCAGCCCAGTAATCATCATCAACTAAAGGTATCCCGCAAATACGTTTTTGCGCTTCCATTATATTTGCCAATTCGGTTGCGTTAGGAAGACGAAAACCTTTAGCCTCACAAGCATCTTTTGCAACACGCCAAGACATTTTCTCTCCAGTTTCATTTGCTTCAAAATACTCATGTAATTCTCTAGGCCCATCAGATACACCTAAATATTTATCCGTTTTAGTATCTTTCATATCTGTAACAACGTACGAACCATTACAAGAACCATGAATAATATCAATTTCGTTGCTACAAGGAATTTGTATCAACTCTCCAGATAATATTTGACAATGAGAAGATCTTTTAGCTTTTGGAACTTCAAATTTTGCTTTTGGAGTCTGTACCACAGGTTCAGAAACAACGGTTTCTTCCTCAACATACTCTTCCTCATCTTCTTCAACATATTCTTCTTCATCAGAATATTCATCATCGGATAAGTATTCATCTTCAACAGGCGTTTCAACAGTCTGCTCTAACTGTGCTTGTTTAGCTTGT
>NZ_CALGEO010000016.1:0-2186 GCF_937881865.1 Candidatus Proelusimicrobium excrementi | reverse complement strand
AGAAGTTCCGCTCCCGGCGGAAGAAGAAATAAAACCTCGCGTAAAAGCTGGGCAAATTTGGCGTTTGGGCGAGCACCTTCTGCTTTGCGGGGACAGCACTAATCCGGCGGATATAAACCGCTTAATGGGCGGTTTAAACGCGGATTTGGTGGTTACCGACCCGCCTTACAATATGAACTATCAGGGCGCGGGCAATGCCGCCAAAGGCGGGATGAGAAAAATCAAAAACGACCACTTGCCGGCTAAAGACTTTGAAGAATTTTTAAGCAAGATTTACCAAAACATTTTTACCGCTTTAAAAGAAAAGGGCTCTTTTTACGTATTTTACAAGGAGCTTGGCAAAGGCGTGTTTATTACGGCTTTGGAGCGTTCCGGGCTGACCTTTAAGCAACAGCTAATTTGGCTGAAAAATCAGTTTGTTTTAGGCGGCGCTAAGTATCAAAACATATACGAGCCTTGCCTGTTTGGCTGTAAGGGTAAAAGCATAGGCACGTGGAACGGCGGACGTAATAAAGCCAATGCCTTGGACGATTTGGATTTTATGAATGAAGCGGAACTCCGCCAGACGGTGAAGGATTTAAGGGCCGTATTAACGCCGGACGTCGTCTGTGTGGATAAGCCGCTTAAAAATGATTTACACCCGACGATGAAGCCGATTAAGCTTTTGGCGCATTTGATTGAGAACAGCTCTAAAAGCGGGGATATCGTTTTAGATTTATTCGGCGGCAGCGGCTCAACTTTAATCGCGTGCGAGCAGTTAAAACGCAAGTGCCGCATGGTAGAACTTGACGCGCATTACTGCGACGTCATTTTAACCAGGTGGGAGAGATTTACGGGCAAGGCGGCGGAGCTCTTGCAGGGGGCGTAAATGCCCGCGGCCAAGAAGAAAGGGCGGACGAAGAAAGCCGGTAAAGGCGGCGTAATTCCACCGCCGGCGCACAGGTTCAGCGCATTGAACCAGCCTAAGCCCGAAGCCAAAAGCCAAGGGCTTAAAGCCTGGCACGACAGGCGCCGTCTGCTTGATTTGTTGGCGGAGGAGTTTGCGGAAGAAATAGAACTCGCGGACGGTAAGAAAATAGCCGGTACAAAAGCTTTGGTTTTACGGCTTAAAAAAACGCTTTTAAGCCCAAACACGGACAAATTAACACTTGACCAGGCGAAACTGGCTTTTAAGTTCTTTGACACGGTAAGCAAAGCGGGCGCGGGATATACGCAGGAAGAGGCCCCGGCAGAAGAAAGTAAGGCGCGGGGCGGCAAAGTTGATTTTACTGAGTTCTGCTTAAATGCGTGCTATCCAAAACCCTATCCTAAGCAAATTGAAATGAAAGACTTTGCTTTAAAGCCCGGGGCCAATATGATTTTGGGCTCGCGCGGTTACGGTAAGACGGATTATATAAGCATTTGCGGTGTTGCGTATGCGATCTATTTAGACCCGCTTTTTACCTGCCTTTTGGTGACGAAAGAAAAGAGCCGCGGCGCGGATATCTGCCTTGAAGTGGCCAATGTGCTGGAAGCAAACGGCGTTTTACTTGCGCGCAAATCAAGCAAGCAGGTGCGCGTTGAGGGATTAATCGGTAAGGACGCCAATTTAACGGCTTTGCCGGTGCGCAGTAAGGGTTTTAGGGGCAAGCACCCTAAGTTTATCCTTTGCGACGATATTATTACACCCGACGACGACAGCAAGGCCGAGCGTGTGCGCGTGGAAAAGGTGGTGGACGAACTGTTTAAGCTTACGCCGAATATTACGCTTTTGGGCCAGCCGGTGCACAGCAAAGACGTTTACGCCAAGTTCCGCAGGCAAAAGGGCGTCAATAAGCTTGAAGTGCCTTACGGCTCTATCCCGGAATTGGACGTCAATTTGGAAGCGCAAAGGGCGGCCGGGGTAAGCGAGAGGAGCATTCAGGCCTCTTACTTTTTGAAGATAGAGGACATGGACAGAATCCCCTTTGCCAAGGTAAAGTTTGCGGAGTTCTTTCCGCAGGGGACATGCGCCGGATTTATCGACCCCAGCCACGAGGGCAAAGATTATACGGCTTTTGCGATGTGCGCGGCAAATTTCGAGCAGCTTGTTTTTGCCGGTTTTGCCTGGCAGAAGGCTTGGGACGACTGCCTTGAAGAAATTGCGGAAGTGATGAAAGCTTTTAACTGCGTCAAAT
Source organism: Candidatus Proelusimicrobium excrementi (assembly GCF_937881865.1). Taxonomy (NCBI): domain Bacteria; kingdom Pseudomonadati; phylum Elusimicrobiota; class Elusimicrobia; order Elusimicrobiales; family Elusimicrobiaceae; genus Candidatus Proelusimicrobium; species Candidatus Proelusimicrobium excrementi. Next base: position 30 of record NZ_CALGEO010000016.1, on the reverse strand, counting down.
TCGCTTTTGAAACAAACGGCGTAGGCAAAC
>NZ_CALGEO010000015.1:0-2033 GCF_937881865.1 Candidatus Proelusimicrobium excrementi | reverse complement strand
TCCGCCCTCTGAGAGCAAAATATCCAAAAGGGCTTGGTTCTCAGCTACGCTTGCCGGCACGGCGTAATTTATGACGTTTACCCACGGATAAAGCGTAGTATGCGCCGGGGTTACGCTGTCGCTTTGGCCGTAAACCGCGCTTGAGCGTGAAGCGTCAAAATCTATAATCCAGCCGTTGCGGCCCGAATTATCCCCGTCTTCTTCACCCTGGTGCTTGCGGGCAAAAGCCCCGCTCGGCTCCTGCGCCCATGACGCAGTGGGAATGGTGCCCGTAATATTGGGCAGGCCGGCTTGCGCTTGTTTTACGCCGCTTTCCGGATCCGCCGCTTTTATAAAGTTCTTAAGAATCGGCAGGCGTAAAGCTCCCGTTTCCGCGTTAAGAACATAAAAGGGGCACTCGCCGAACTGGGCCATTTTTGCCGTATAGCTCTCCTCAGAAATACAAAGCTCCGGGTGATTTTTTAGCCAGGCAAAAAAATCGGGATATATTTTATCGGCGGACGGAATAACGTCCCCGGTAAAAAGCGGCAGTCTGCCGGGGTTATCTTCAACCTTGCCGCTTTGGCTGAAAGATACCGTCCCCATAGGGGCGGAATTGATTTTTAAATACTCCCTAAGCTGCGCGCCTGTAACTTTATAGGTGTGTACGCCGTCGTCAACGGCCATTTTGTCGGTATCCAAAAGCGCGGTTTTAGACGGCAAATCCGAAATAGTCATTAAATTATCACTCATTGTTTGGCTCCTGTAAAATTAAATTAAATTCAAGGTAAACACCCGGATTTTTAAAAATATTCAAAATGGAACGGACTTTATAATAATCTGTCATACCCAAAGCGCGGCGGAAGTAAACGGCGTTTCCGCTTTCGTCCGTTATGGCGGACTTGCTTACGACGCTTTCAATCCATTTGAACCAGGTGTTTTTATCACTTTCTATATTTATTTTTAAAGCGGCCGGTGCAAGCTTTGTAAAAGTGATTTTTGCCTGTTCGCCGAAGATTTTTTTAAGAATAAAAATATAACTTTCAAAAGTGCCGGCGTATGGGAAAGTTTTAAAAATATCGTCGTAATACAGAGCGAATGTTTCCCTTTCTATAACGCCGTTTAGCGGGCTGGTATTGCCGTCGTAAAGAGTATATCCCAAAGCCTTTGCGCCGTAAGCTTTTTCGATAATGGCAAGCAGAGCTTCTTTCATATCGGCGAAAACCAAATCAAAAGAGCCGCTGAACTTTAATTCCAAATCGTCGCCGTTAAATTTCTGCCTCATTTGAGAATAACCTCTATATTACTTCTGGAAAAAACAAATAAATCCGTATAATCGCTTTGATAAACAGCGGAAGACCAGCTTTCCTCGCCGTCTTTTTTGTGTTCCAAGAGTACTGCGGACGCATAAGGACAGTCGCGGGAAATAGTAAAATACCGCGCCGGCTCAAAATTGCGCCCCAAACTGTACATATCCGCCAAGTTTTTTAAAAGTTTATTTTTTATTTCGTCTTCGCTTTCAACCAAAATATTGGTATCGCCCGAAAGCGTTAAAGTAAGTTTTAAAGCCATATTTGAGCGCACCGGAAGGGCAAAGGCGAACTCCATATCCTGCCCGTTGGTTAATGTCCTAAGCCCTCTTTCCGAACCTTTAAAGTACATACCGGCAACGGTATTTTCTTTCAAAAGCTCCAATATTTCCGCTTTCTTGGCGGGATAATCCTCGGCGTCGCCGTCAACGTCAACGCAGGCGGCAATCGTGCCGGCGTTGGCAAGCGTGTTTTTTTCAAGGCTTAAGACGTAACCGGCCTCTTTAAAAGCGGAAATTAAAGCCTCATCGGGCGTTTTGCTTACGTTTAAGACGCTGTTGGTATCACGGATATAATCCGCCAGTTTTTCATAAGCTTCGGCAAAATCAGCCTCGGCCGAAATTACTTCCTGTATAAGCGGGTAAAAGCATTTGTAAAAGTTTGTACCCACAAAGGTTTGTTCGGTGTAACTGGTGCCGAACTGCTCGTTGACGCGGGCTATAAGCCGGGCCAAAATATCGTTAA
>NZ_CALGEO010000014.1:0-27673 GCF_937881865.1 Candidatus Proelusimicrobium excrementi | reverse complement strand
TCAGAGCGGCGCAAGGTGCAGTATAAGGCTTTGCTTAACCTAAATTGCTAGCCGCGAGTACGCAACTTAGACCGAGTAAAAGCTATGCGAGCGTGCAACCGGCGTGAGCTTTAAGATTTAGAGCAAGTTTTAATTTTCTTACGCGCGCGGTGTACTAAGTATGATGCGCACATTGTGCGCGCAGTACCCAAGCAAGGAAAAAATTAAAAATTGCCTAAATATTAAAGTTTGATAGCCGTGAGCGTGAAACTTAACACGAGGCAAAACCGTGCGAGTATGCAACTTAACACGAGTAAAAATACCCTACCCGTTGATAAGCTTCATAAATATCTTGTTAAGCACCGCCGGATTCGCCTTACCCTTAGACATCCTCATTACGGCGCCGACCAATGCGCCTATAGCTTTGCCGTTGCCGGCTTTAACGTCGGCGGCGGCTTTGGGGTTGGCGGCCAAAGCTTCTTTGGCCCAAGCTTCAAGCGCGGATTCATCGCTTATCTGCGAAGCCCCGGAGCTTTCCACAAGCTCTTTGACGCTCTTGCCGCTTTCAAAAGCTTTTACGAAAATTTCCTTCGCCATTTTGGAAGAGATTTTCCCGCTTTGGATATAGTTTATCAAGGCGGCCAAGTCGGCGGCTTTTACCGGGCTTTCGGATATATCCTTGCCGGCGGCGTTGAGTTTGCCCAAAAGATCGGTGCCTATCCAGTTGACGGCGTTTTTGGGCTGGGCCCCGGCTTTTAAAACCTGCTCAAAATAATCGCAAAGGCCGCGGCTTCCGGTTATAAGTTTGGAGTCATACGCATTGAGGCCGAGTTCCTTTTCGTAATAAGCGCGCTTTTCTGCCGGCAAAACCGGCATGGCCGATTTAACGCTTTCAAGCATTTCTTCACTTATCGTCAAAGGCGGTAAATCGGGCTCGGGGAAGTATCTGTATTCCTGGGCCGTTTCCTTGCTGCGCATAACGTGCGTAACGCCGGCGGCTTCATCCCAAAGCATGGTCTGCTGGGTAACGGTTCCGCCGCCATTCAAAAGTTCGCTTTGGCGTTTTATTTCGTAAGTCAAAGCGTCCTTTACGGCCTTAAAAGAGTTAAGATTTTTTATTTCTATTCTGGTGCCGAATTTTTCCGTCCCTTTCGGCCTTAAAGAAAGGTTTACGTCCACGCGCAGTTCGCCCTTTTCCATATCGCAGTTGGAAACTTCCAGCCATTGCATTATTTTTTTAAGCGCGGTCAGATAATTGTAAGCTTCCTGCGGGCTGCGCATATCAGGCTCGGAAACGATTTCCAGCAAAGGCACGCCGGCGCGGTTTAAATCTATTAAAGAAGCTCCGCTTTCGTGGGTGGACTTCCCGGCGTCTTCTTCCAAATGGGCGCGGGTAATATTGATTTTTTTGGTTTGGCCATCTTCGGTTTCAATATCCACCGAGCCAAACTGTATTATGGGTTTATCGTCTTGGGAAATTTGATAGCCTTTAGGCAAATCGGGATAAAAATAATTTTTGCGCGCAAAAACGGAAGTTTTATTGATTTTAGCGTTTATGCCAAGCCCGGCTTTTAAAGCCAAAAGTACGGCCTCTTTATTGATAACGGGCAATACGCCCGGCTGTCCGCTGCAAAGAGGGCACAGCGCGGTATTGGGCCGCATATCGGCCTTGGCGCCGCTTGGGCAAGCGCAGAACATTTTACTTTTTGTCGCAAGCTGGACGTGGATTTCCAGCCCGATTACTGGTTCAAATTCTTGTTTCATATATTTAATATAATATCAAATATGGAGAATTATAAAAAAGGAGCCGCGCTCTCCGTCGCCGCTACGGTGGCGGGCAAAGTGTTTTCCTTCATCAGCAGCCTTTTGCTGGCATTTTACTTCGGCGCGACGGTAAAAACCGACATTTACTTTTACCTGATACTCATCTGCGCCGTAATTACGGGGTGGCTTTCCTCCATAAACGTTTCTCTTGTCCTGCCGGAATTTATGCACCAGCGCGAGAAGTCCTTAAACTCCGCTTTTAATCTGGCGAATTGTTTTTTGTATATTTACGCCGCCGCCGCTTTAATATTTTGTACGGCGGCTTATTTCTTTCCGGCGCAGATACTTGGTTTTATATCGGCGTTTTCGCCGGCGGAAACCGCCCAAGCCGGCAATTTGATGTTTTTAAGCTGCGTATACTTTTTTTCATATTTCATAATGTCTTATTTGATATCTTTAAGCGAAAGTTTCCGCCTGTTCGGAATTTACTTTCTTACTCCGCTAAATACTCTTCTGCCCCTGCTGGCTTTGCTGGCTTTTAAAAATTTGGAGGCGATGTTCCTTGGCTATATCTCGGCATACTGGATACAGATTTTGTTCTGCCTGTATATTCTGCGCCGCAAAACCGGCTGGATTTTTAAGCCGGGCAGACCGGAGCTTAACAGAAAGTTTTTATTAAACTTCGCCTATTCCCAGCCATCGGCTTTCGCTTGGGCGGCCGTGCTTTACGCGCCTATTTTTATGATTTCTTCAACCCAAGCCGGCATGGTAAGCGCGGTAAATTATTCCAGAATGCTATCCGACAGCCCGACGGATATTTTAACCTCCAAAGTAAACAATGTGGCAAAAGTTAAATTTACCTGCGAAGCCGCAAAAAATCAATTTGAACAAATGGCGCAAACCATTATAAAAACAGATAAATTCAATATGCTGCTGTTAGTCCCGTTCTGCGTGTTTACCTGCATGTTCGCCGAGGACATAATAATAATGTTCTTTAAAAGGGGCGGCTTTACCCTGCAAGACGCGCACAATACGGCAAAATTCCTGGCCATGCTCATAATGGCTGTGCCGTTTATCGGGCTTAACAACAATATTTCCAACACTTTCGCCGCGCTTAGAATAATTAAGGAAATTACCCCCCGCTACCTTGTTTTGGCTTTGGTTTTTACGGCGTTTTTTATAGCAGGCGTAAAGTATTACGGGGCTTACGCATACCCGGTTCTTTTCCTGGCGATGTACGCCGTAATGACTTTGATGAATATAATCACTCTGCGCCGCTTTGCGCCTTTCATACCTTACGGCAGGCACATCTTTTGGGTTATAAAAATGATTACCGTTTCTTTCCTTTGCGCGGCGGCGGCCAAAGCAATTTTTGCTTTTTATGAAGGCAATGTCTTTATAAAAATATTTATAAACGGTTCTTTCTTCGTCGCCGTAAACGCCGCGGTTTTATATTGGGCGGGGGAACTTTCGGGATTTAAAAAACTTATGGGGGCAAAATGGAAATTTCGATAATAACGGCTTCTTACAATTGCCAAGACACCATAAAAGAAACTTTGGATTCCGTCCTTTCCCAAACGTATAAAAACTGGCGGCTTATAGTTTTTGACGACGGCTCTAAAGACTCTTCTTTGGATATAATCCGCCGCTATGCGCAATCAGACGGCAGGATACAACTTTTGCGTCACCCCGGCGGTGCGAATAAGGGCCTGCCGCAAACACTGCAAAAAGCTTTGGCCTGCGTCAAAACCGAGTACGCCGCATTTCTTGAATGCGACGATATTTTAGACAAAAATTATCTTAAGGAAAAAGTTGATTATATAAGCAATAATCCCGGTGCGGAAATTATTTATAGTAAAGTTAAATGCTTCGGCGATAAAAACCGCGTAAAGAAATTAACGCTTTTTAACAAAGCGGCGGAATTATATGTAAAAATGTTAAATCCGTTTTCAAATAAATATAATTTGAACTTTCCTTTGTTATCTTTCAACCCGGTGCCGACTTTCTCCTGCGTAATGTTAAAAACGGCTTTGGCCGAAGAATACGGATTTGACTCCCCTTATCCGCCGCAGGCCGATTATTGGCTTTGGGCAAGGCTTTCCTTTAAGCATAAATTCCATTTTATCGGTAAGGATCTTACCCTTTGGCGTTTAACGCAAAACAGCTACACCATGAAGAGCCTGGGCAATGCGGCGGGGGAAAAAAGACTTCGGGACGCAATTAAAGATTTATATATAAAAAACAACCCGGCTTCTTACCTGTTTAAAGCCGGGCTGTCCAAACTGCTGTCATTTGCTTTTAAGCTGATTTCTTTTATATTTAAACCCGTTGCGAAAATTATTTTGGGAATAAAAAAACAGGCTTAAAAACTTACCGAATTTGCCGTATATTCGCTATTTTCCGAACATATAAATTTTCCCGTCTTCGGATATGGCCATACCGCTTTGCGTCCCCGTAAAATGTACGATATCGGGCCTGTTCGCCGTGCCGAAATCCAAATAAACAAGCTTTTCCGTTTCGGACGGATTTGATATTACGTGGGAGCCTTTCACATCCGCCGGAAAGAAAATCGCGTTGCCTTGTTTAAGGCGGATTTCCCCGTTTTCGGTTTTTACGGAAGCTTCCCCGCTGATAATATAAAATACTTCTTCGTTAGCCTCGTGCCAGTGATATCCGTAAGCCGTGTTGCCGGGCTCGACTTCCACAAAATTAGCGGAACATTTATTTACGGCCTCCGCCGGGTGCGCCGAAAGAACGCTAAACTCCGCACTATTTGCAAAAGCAAACCTTATTATGTATAATAATATTGCGGGGTAGAGAAGCCCGGTATCTCGCAAGGCCCATAACCTTGAGATCGCAGGTTCAAATCCTGCCCCCGCAATGATTTTTATTTTTAAGCCGCCGAAAGGCGGTTTTTTATTTGTATAAATTCCCGTCGGCCAGGTGCGCGCCGGCCGCCCTATTTTATATAATTGTTTATATGAGAGGCAGTTCAAAACCCACAATTTATCTTATAGACGGGCTTAACTTTATCCGCACTTTCCTTACGGGCAACGCTTACGTCAATGAAGAAAACCTGACTTCGGAACTTATTTCCTGGCTGGACGAACTGGGTTCCGGCAGATTGTACGGCTCGGAGTTCAGGCTGTTTTTGGACGGTTCATTCCGCAATGTCGGCCCGATTTCCACGCCGTGCGTACACGCCTCTTTCACGGAAGAATACACCGCTGATGATATTATTTTGGAACAGGCGGAGTTCTATAAACAATATTCACAAAGGGCCGTTGTGGTAACATCCGACAGAGACCTGGCCGAAAGAGTCCGCGCGGTGGGAATTAAGAGTATTTCCTGCTCTAAATTTTTTAATGCCTTTTATAATTAAATTTGCTAGAATATATTTACAATTTACTTAAGGGCTGGTGGCGGAATTGGTAGACGCGACAGACTTAAAATCTGTTGATCGCAAGATCGTGGGGGTTCGAGTCCCCCCCTGCCCACTCTTTATATGCCGCCCATAAAGCGGCATATTTTAATTTGTGGGCGCCCGGGCGAGGTATTATGCTGGAAGATATAAAAAGGACTTTCGGGGAAGTTTTCGGCTGGGTTAAAACTATTTACCCTCTAGGCAAAAAAACGGCTTTAATTATTTTTGCGCTTGCATTAGTCGCTTTTGCAGTTTATTATTTCACTTGCTCCATACTTTCTTTAATCGTAGCGATAGTATATTCAATAATAGCCCTGTTTACGGCTTTTTTCTTCCGCGACCCTTACCGCCCGACAGTATTTAAGGAAGACGAAATAGTCTGCCCCGCCGACGGCAAAATCCTGTCAATCAAAACCGAAGACGACGAAAACGTTTTGGTAATACGCATATTTCTTTCCATCTTCAACGTACACATACAACGCGCCACGATGAACGGCGAAGTAAAAGACGTAATTTATACGAAAGGCAGCTTTGCTTTCGCCAACAACCCGCAAGCCAATAAGAACGAACGCAACCTTATCAAGTTTGCCGACGGGGACCGCTTTGCTTATATGGAGCAAATCACCGGCGCGATAGCCAGAAGGATAGAATGCTGGGTAAAACCCGGGCAGAAAGTTAAAGCCGGGGATTATGCCGGTATTATATATTTCGGTTCGCAGGTGGCGGTGTATTTGCCGAAAGACAAAGTAAGAATAACGGTAAAAGAAGGCCAAAACGTACAGGGCGCAATAACCGTACTTGGCCTGTGGAGATAATATGAATTTTGAAAAAATAAAACACGCCGGAATAATCACAATCCCGTCCCTGTTTACCATGGGGAATATAGGGTGCGGGTTTTTCTCGATAATGGCGTCAATTAACGGGCAATACTCCAAAGCCGGCTGGCTGATTTTTATAGCCATGCTGCTGGATACTTTTGACGGAAGAGTCGCCAGAATGCTGAACGCGGAATCTTCCTTCGGCGTGGAAATGGATTCTTTGGCGGATTTAATTTCTTTCTGCACGGCCCCGGCGTTTTTGATTTATTACGTCGCTTTGCAAAACATAACCGTATTCGGCGCGCAGATAGCTTTTATCTTTGTGCTTTTCGGCGCGATAAGGCTGGCGAGATTTAACGCCATGGCCCATGCCGGCAAATCTTCCAAGCAGTATTTTACCGGGCTGCCGGTACCGGCGGCCGCGGCGGTTTTGGTGTCCTTTGCGCTTTCTTACAATATTTTCGCTTTTGACGCCAACGGCAAAGTGATGCCTTTCATGCAAACTTATTTGCCGCACATTTACAACCTTACGGCCTTTATTACCATCGGTTTGGCTTTGCTTATGGTTTCAAATATACCTTACGCCGCTTTTAAAGGCAAAAAAGAAGGCGCATCGCGCAAGAGAATTACCGTAACAAAGCTTGCTCTTATCGCCATAATAATAGCCTTTCTGTTCAAATATCCGCAGGATATGGTGTTTATAATCTTCGGTTTATACGCGCTTATGGGTATTATAATGGTAATATTTAAAGCTTTTAAAAATATGGCAGTAAAGAAAGATTAGAAACATCTTATAAAACTTTAACCGCCGGTCTAAAAAGGCCGGCGGTTTTTATTTGCAAAGGAATTAAAATTATAAAAAGTAGGAAATCCGCAAGCTTATTTTGAAACGGCCTTATAAAGCTTATCGGCCAATTTGTCTATAAGCTGGTCCCCTTCCAAATCCGTTATCTTTTTAAGATAGACCGAGCTTTGCGCTTCACTCGCGCCCAAGCGCTCCAATGAAAGATACTTGATAAAAAGAGCCAATTTATCCCGGCCGTCTTTTAGGAGTACGGCGTCGGCCATTTTGCCGCCTTCGGCGGCGGTGTCTTTGTCAAAGGCAAGCCAAAGGGCTTTCGTCAGATAAATATCCGTACGTTCAGGGGCTTTGTCCAAAGCCATGTTCAAATATTTAAGAGCGTTTTTTTCGTCGGCGGAATTTTTGTAAATTTTAGCGATGAGCATAAGCGTATCTGGCGTTTCTTCCGCGGACAGGGACTTAAAAGCCAGCTCCAAAGCCAAATCGGAATGATTGGAAAAATACTGCGCCATGGCGTAATAATAAAAGAAAGAAGAGGGCAGCTCTTCCCCTGCGGAAGCTTCTTCGTATTCTTTAAAAAACATTGTCGCGCGGGAGAAAAACCCGTCCTCGTAATGGGCCCGCGCCAATCCTAAAACAGCGTCTTTGTTGGCTTTGTTTATCGCCAAAACTCTGCGGTAAATTTCCTTCGCGTTATCGGTAAGGCCGCCTATAAGATATATCCCGCCCAAAGCGATGTTTACGTCTTCGTCTTTAGGCAGAAATTCAACGGCTTCGTTATAAACCAGCAAGGCTTTATCGTATTGACCTTCGGCTTTGTACGCCCCTCCAAGGAAGAGATATACCTTCTTAAGCCTTTTTTTGGAAGCGGAAGGATATTTTACAAGAAACTCGCGGCTGATTTCTTCCGCCGTTTTATAATCGCCCTCGGCATAAGCGGCGCTGACCTGTTCTATCATCTCGTTTTGCGCGGCGCGCGCGGTAAAACCGAACAGAGCTTCCGCCCTGACAAAAGGGAAGAATAATAAAAAAGCGGCTAAAACAAAAGAAATTTTATTTAAGCACATAATTCACCGAATATAAAAGCAAATTATCTTTCATCGCGTCCAAAGAAGTATAAGCCGAACGCGCGCCGATTTCCACGGCTTTTAAAGACTGCCTGGGATCAAAGGAATGAATATCCCCCACACGTGATTCTATAAGGAAATTAGCGCTCTTTTCGGAGTTTTCCGTAAGGAAAGCCCCCCTTAAATCGCCGGTTCTTATTATATATCCCAAAATGGTGGTAGGCACGCTTTTTGAATAGTCCGGCAGGGAAAATACCGCCAAAACCCAGTCCGCACCCATTTCTTTGACCAAGTCGACAGGCATATAATCAACAACGCCGCCGTCAACCAAATATCTCTGTCTGTATTCTACCGGCGCAAAAATGCCGGGCAGATTCATACTGGCTCTTACCCCTAAAGCAACCGGCCCGCTGCTGAAAACAACTTTTTCCCCCGTTTTAATATCAGCCGAAACGCAGGCGAAAGGTATGGCCAAATCTTCATAATATACGGAACCTATTTCCGCGTCTATAAAATCCTGAAAGTTTTCCGAAGAAAACAACCTGTTCCCGAAAACGTATTTAATGACGCCGAGTACGCTTAAGTCTTTGGAAATATAGGAAAGCTTAGGGTTGGTGGCCAAATCAAGCATGCGGGCTTCGCTGACGCCGGCCGCAAACATTGAACCGACTATACACCCCATTGACGTACCGGACATATAATCTATCGGCATACCGCTGGCTTCAATAACTTCCAGCGCGCCTATGTGGGAAAACCCCCTTACGCTGCCGGCGGAAAGCGTAACGCCTATTTTGGGGCGTTTGTTATTTGGCAGATTTATGAAACCCTGCCAAAGAAATTCCCTCAAAATATCGTTTTCTTTCTTATCGCCGATAACACCGCAGGCGGCAAAAGGATTTAAGAAGGAAAGCGCGAGAAAAATAAAAATCAATGATTTTAACTTCATCAAATCTATTCTCTTATGTCTTGTCCGACCGCAAGTTCCAGCCTGGCCAAAGCGAGCATATGTTCTTTTATCCCCTCAAGATAGTCAACGCCGGCTTCATAATAATAATTAAATACTTTTATGGCTTCTTCTTTGCTGAGAGTGTTGTAATTCAGGCCGCCGAGTTCTTTATTGATGGTATCCCAAGTGCTTATCCTGACAGCCGTTTCATCTTGCCAGAACATAAGGTTATTGTAAGCTTCAAGCACTTCCGAGCGGATTGCGTCTTCTATTGCGGCCCTTTTAAGATTGCTTTGACGCTGTTCGGCTCTTTTTTGTTTGAGCTGGGTGCCGTAGTCATATCCAAACGGCAGTTTTAAAGCCAAAGTGGCTTGGAAATTTTCGTCCTTAAGGTTATCTTCCCCCTGACGGTCATAACCGACGCCGAGCAAAATATTGGGGTAACGCCTGGCCAAAGATAATTTTACGGAAATATTATCCATTTCCAATTTATATAAAGCGCTTTTAAGCTCGGGGCGGAATTCCATTGCCCAAAGCGTAGCTTTTGCCAAATCTACGTTTATGGGGTTAAAATCAAACTCCCCGCTGATTACGACTTTGCTGTTAAGTTCTTTGTTTAGAACGTTTATAAGCTTTAAATTGGCGGAAGAAAGCTCTTCCTTCAAAGCGGCAAGTTTGCTGTTCATCTTGGCCAGCTCCGCCTGAACCAAAACTCTTTCCCACTGTTTATAGTGTTTGCCAGTTACGTATTTTTCCGCTTTGCTTACCATATCTTTAAGCAAAGCTTCTTTGCGCTGTAAAAACAACTGCTGGAAAAAGGCTTCTTTCACTTGGTAAATCACGGCGTATTTTACGGCTTCGTAGCGGCTCATGGCTTCTTTAAGGCCGGCGTTTGCCATGCTGACCGTGCTGGAAGTTCTGCCGCCGGTGTAAAGGTACTGCGTGGCGGAAACGCCTACGCCGTAAAACAAATCTTCCGTGTTATGATTCTTGGCCGGGGCGATATATCTAAGGCCTAAATTATCGGGCAGAACTATAGGCGAATCCAAATTATATCCTGTAGCCGCGGCGTTAAAGCTGATTTCCGGCAGATAGAGGAACTTGGCTTCCTTTAAACGCTGTTCGGAAATAACGACGTCCTGTTCGGTAAGAAGAAGGTTATAATTGTTTTCCAAAGCAAGGCGGATTGCGTTTTCCAGAGAAAGAGGATCCTTGTCGTCCGTGGAATATTTAATTCTGTATTTCTGCGCTCCGGCCAAACCGGCGCAAAAACACAGGCACGTTAAAAAAAGGATTATTTTATTTTTCATCTTTATGTTCTCCGTCCGCATTTTCTGATTTGTCCAAAGATTCAAGCATAAGATTAAATTCTTTTTCCAGGCTGCGCAGGCCATCGCCGTCGCGCAAATGAATACGCACTTTATAATTGCCTTTGGCTATTTCCCTGCAGGTGCTTTCAAAACGATAAAGCGGCCCGGCTATTCTGTTTGACAAAACAGCCGCCAAAATCGCCACCACGGCAAAAAATATTATCAGTTTTATTAAAGCCAAAGGCAGAATTCTTCCGCTTTGTTCCATAAGTTCCTGAAGCAAAACGGGATGAGCGTGGAAGAAGGTTTGAGTCAGGCTGAGGAACTCATAAACGCACATCATAACGCAGAATAAAGCCAAAAGCAAAGCTAAAAATACAAATTTAAGCTGCATTTGCTTCTTTATAAAAATTATGCTTCGTTTATACGGTTTTTTGGTATCGTTCATATTTATAAACTGCAAGTATATTTAAGCTGGGCAATGCGTTCGGCCTTGCCGTTAAAATTGCGCACAGCAAAATCCAAAGCGAAATATTCCGTAATATATATTCTTCCGCCGGCGTTAAGACGGGAATCTTTAAAATTATGGATATTATCCCACTCAAACATTAAATTGACGGCGTCTTTAATATTATAAGCCAACGAAGCGAAACCGGCCAGTTTATCAAATTCAAAATCGTCAACGGTTACGTTTAAGCCGGGATTAAATATAAGGCCGGGCGTAAAAATTTCCTTCGTGGCGGCTAAATACAAGCCCTTTGCTTTTTGTTTGTATTCGTCTTTATCGTGATCGTAGTAAAAACCTTGATTGTCAAAACCGAGAGCAAAAGCCGGCAAAACCTCGCTGCCGTCATAAAAGCGGTATTTCAGCTGCAAAGCAGGCACGAGGAGCTTAAGGTCCTCGTTATTTTCCCCTATAAGATGTTCCACCGTAAAAGAAGCCCCTATGCTAAGGCGGTTAATTACGGTAAAATCAAAATAGGTGAGCACGCCGCCGCCGCTGAAAAACCTCGTCCTTAAGCCGAAATCCCTTAAAGCCAAAACTTCCGCAGTAGGAGTATCGATAAGGTAAGTGTCGCTCTGCATGGCGCACAAAGGGCCCGCGCCCAAAACAAGCACGGACAAAATATAAAATATCCTTTTAAGCATGGTTTAATCCAAGAAGATTCTGGGATCTCTTATATTTTCCGGCTCAAGTATAAGCCTGATATTATCAAGGCGGTAAACTTCTTTGGTGGCCATAAAGTCGTTGCGGTCATGGGGGAATTCAAGCATTACTTTATCTTCGCTTAATTTATCCAAATTGTAAACCACGCCTTTGCGCCACATATCGGTGCGGCTGTTTTCATCCTGTTTTTTGGGGTTCCAGTGATTTACCAAAACCACCAAACCTTTTTTAAGTTCATAGCCTTCGGCCGGGCGGGTTTTGAGGATGATATCCTTGGTTTTTATCGTTTGGCCTTCTTTAGGGCCGTTTTTAAATTCCGCTTCGTACCAGCCTTTATTATCCGGGCCGGAAATCTTTTTGCCCAAAGCGTAATAGGCGTAAAATTTATCTTCGTACATAAACGGGATAAAGGCGGAGTACCTCATTTGATTTTCATAAGAGGCTTTTTTGGAACGGTTATAAGGTTCTTCCTCATAAGCGTCGCTCTTTTTATTCCCGCTGCACGCACCTAAAAATATAGCGCCGCATAAAACGGCTAAAAGTAAAAATGACTTTTTCATTATATCCCTCCGTAAATGTTATCGCCTTTTAAATCCTGGGCGACGATAAGCGGAAAATCCTTAACTTCCAGCTTGAAGACGGCTTCCGCTCCCAATTCCTTATAAAGTACGGCTTCGCTTTTCAAAACGCTTTTGGCGCATAAAGCGCCCAATCCGGCATAAGCGAGGAAATAAACCAATCGGCCTTGCATACTTTTATTCGCCGCGGCGGAACGCTCGCCTTTGCCTATAATACCAATTATACTTGTTTTTTTGATTAATGTAGGCGTATATTTATCCATACGCGCGCTTGTGGTTGGCCCGCAGCTGCCGCAAGGCCTGCCCGGCCGCGCAGGAGTGGGACCCATATAATAGATTACCGCCCCGTTTAAAAAAGACGGCGCCCGCCCGGAACAGATAAGTTTGGCGTGGGCTTTGTCCCTCAGCGAGTAAATCGTCCCGCTAAGCAAAACCTCCTGCCCGGTTTTAAGCTTCTTAAACTTTTCTTTATCCTGAGGCAGAGTTATTTTTATCATATTTCGCCCTCTTTAAAACGGTGGCTGTGGCAGCAGACGTTCACGGCAACGGGAAGGCTTGCCATATGGCAAGGAGCGGTTTCAATATATACGGCCAAAGCGGTGGTTTTGCCGCCTAAGCCCTGCGGTCCTATTTTAAGAGCGTTCACGCCTGAAAGCAGTTCTTCCTCAAAAGCGGCGTAAAGCTTATTTCTGTTTTTTGATTTGCGCGTAAGGGCTTTCTTCGCCAAGAAGGCGCATTGTTCAAAATCCCCTCCGATACCTACGCCCAAAGTAAGGGGCGGGCAGGCTTTTGCTCCGGCTTCTTTCACGGTTTGGACTATAAAATCCGATATTTCTTTTTTGCCGTCGGCCGGGGCAAACATTTTAAGGCGGCTCGTATTTTCCGCTCCTCCGCCTTTAAGCAAGACTTTAACTTTAATTTTGTCGCCTTTTACAAAAGAAATGTGCAAAACCGCAGGAGTGTTATCCGTGGTATTTTCCCTTTTAAACAAAGGGCAGGATACTATCGATTTACGCAAGTAACCTTCTTTAAAGCCTTTTCTTACGCCGGCGTCAACGGCTTTGTTGACGTCGCCATCAATAAAAACGTTTTGGCCTATTTCCAAAAACACCACGGCCGTGCCTGTGTCCTGGCAAAGAGGATACAAATCCTTGCGGGCCGTTTCGGTGTTTTTCAAGATAAGTTTAAGCAAGTTTGCCGGCAGGCCTTTTTCTGACGAAGCCGCCCGTTTTAAAAGCTTTATTTGGTTAGGCGGAAGATTATGCGCCGCCTCTATGCACAATGCGGCTACCAGAGAAGTTATTTTTTCGGCTTGTATAATTCTCATGCTTCTTTTAAAGCCTCTTTCAACGCGGAGCTTATTAACGAGGCAGGCAGTTTTTTTATATATCCGCTCTTATACAAATCCCCGCTTAAACGGCGGGAAGCTTTAATATCCGCTTTTGCGCGTTTGTAAGCTTCTTCCGGCGTAATATTTTCCTGCGCAAGGCCTTCTTTCAAAGCTTGTTTTACCACGGCCTTAACTTGTAAAGGATAGACTTCCGGGTCATACATATCCGGCAATATTTTTTCTTTTTTAAGGCCTTTGGCCGCGGCGCAGGAAGCTATCGCTTCGGCGGAGGCAAGAGCCATAGTGTCCGTAATGGCTTTGGCGCGGCATAAAAGAACGGCTTTTAAAAGCCCGGGGAAACATAAAGAATTGTTTACCTGATTGTGGAAATCACCCCTTCCGCTCCCGGCGATAAAAGCGCCCGCCGCCAAAGCTTCGTCAGGATATATTTCCGGCACGGGATTGGCGCAGGCAAACACTATGGCCTTTTTAGCCATTAGTTTTATCCATTCCGGCTTAATCGTACCCGGCCCTGGTTTGGAAAGAGCTATAAGCACATCGGCGTTTTTGAAAGCTTCTTCCTGAGTTTTTACTCCGTTTTTATTTGTTTTAAGGCACAAATTCCATTGACGGTAAAAATCGGGATTGTTTTTAAGATCGGTTCTGTTTTTGTTTAAGGTTCCGGCCGAATCAAACATCACGATATCGCCGCCGTTTGCGCCCAAAAGCATAAGATATTTGGCGACGGTGCTGTTGGCCGCGCCCGCCCCGTAAAGCACTATTTTGATTTTATTGATTTTTTTGCGGGCTAATTTTAACGCGTTTATCAAAGCCGCGCAGGTAACGCAGGCCGTGCCTTGGGCGTCGTCGTGCCAAACGGGAATAGAACAAGTTTTTTGAAGTTCGTCCAAAACCCTGTAGCAATTAGGCTGGCTGATGTCTTCAAGATTAATCGCTCCGAAAGTGGGCGCGACCATATGCGCGAAATCTATTATTTTTTCGGCCGAAGGTTTGCCGTCCGCGCCGCGGCTGTTTATGCAAACGGGGAAAGCGTCAAATCCGCCCAAATACTTCATCAGCATGGCTTTGCCTTCCATTACGCCCAGCCCGCCTGGCGGCGTACAGTCCCCGTCGCCCAAAACGCGAGTGGAATCGCTGAGTACAAGCGCGCGCCCGCCCCTGCCGCTTAAAGCAAACGAGGCTGCGTTATCGGCCCTTACCGCCGTGGAAACGGAAGAAACGCCGGGCGTATACCAAACGCTCAGCCAAGCTGGAAGCATAGGCCCCGCTTTTGGAATTACGGCTATTTTGCCGCCGTAAAATTGATGCGCTTTTAAAGCCAGTTTTTTAAAGAAAAGAGTTTTTGCCTTTAACCTCTTTTCCAGAGAATATGTTTTAGGCAAAAACTCTTCCAAATTGCTAAGATCTGATTTCAATTTCATTTTATGGACGAACACTCCGCTTTTTATCAAGCGGAGGTATGTGTTTTAACTCTATCAGCGGGCAGAGGCTTCCCTTGCCGCTTTCGCAGCCAAAATGCGCTGCGTTTCCTGATCCATATTGTTCAGCCTTTCGGCTATTTGCCTGACGGCCGATTGTTTTTCCAAATCGCCGGGATTTATAAGAACCGTTCTGCCTACGTAAGCCTCGGCTATAGCCGGGGAGGTCGTAAGTATAATAGTATTTTTATTATTGGCGTTAACAATAAACTCTTCTCTGTCAATACCGTTAAAAGCCCCGTCGGAGGAAGGTATATTCTGCCTACCCTGAACATAGCTGTTAAAGCCGATAATGTTAATCCCGGCCGCGGCTATAGAACCTTCACTGGGCGTAGCCCTTAAATGCCGTCCGTCAACTTCAACTTTTCCCAAATCCACCAGTACTTGCTTGGAAGATATTTCTTCCTTTAAAACGGGAACATTGTCAACCGGTACAGGCTTTCCGGAGCAAGATTCCACTTGTATTTTATCGGCGGGGTCTTTTCCTTGCAACAAATCGTTTTTTACGGTCAAATTCCTTATGGGCAACTGCTGCAAAGATTCGGGCTCATCGGCGAAAGGATTACAAAACCTGGCCATGTTGCTGTCCCAATCCTTTACACTAAATGTGCTGTCTTCCGCAGAGGGGACAACCGGCTCGGGTATGTCTGCCCCTTCGCCGCCGAGATTATCTCCGCCGGGTACGCTTCCCGAGCTCCCGTCCGCACCGCCTTGGTCTGAACCTTGCCCCTCACCGCCGGAGCCGATACTTCCGCCGGAGTTCTCATTTCCTTTCTCTTGACCGGATTTATCACCGCCGGGGATTTTAATATCCGGGCCGGGCAAATAAGAGGATCCGCCGGATGCTTCCCCGTTTGAAGAAACATTATCACGGACTGACTTGGAAATATCTTTAACTTTCGCGTTTATATCGGAAGAAGTTTTGGCAAAAAGTTCTCCCAAATCCTGAGCGTTACGGTCATCTTCGGTAAAGTTCGCTCTGGAATTGGAAAAACCGCCGTAAGTTGCCCCCGAATTGGCGCGGGCGGAATTATAACCGCCTTTATTTGAATTGCGGCTGGCTATGCCCGTATAAACACGGTTAAATTTAACACCGTTCAAAAAAGAATCGCTTATATCCGCCGCCCAGCCGGGTGTAGACACCATGCCGGGAACGCCGTTTCTGAAAGATTCCAAACGCCCGTTTTCCGCGGAAGAAATATTTTGCTCCTCTCCTCCGGCAACAGCTTTCTTTGCAGGTGCGCTTCCGTCAACCTTTTTCATTACGTTGCTGTAAACCTGTTTGGCTTTTGTGCGGTTTTCATAAGATTCGACGGAAGAACTTTCATATAAGCCTTTTACCGGGGCGTTATCGTGTACGGTCTGCTTCATTGAGGAGTAACCGCCGGCATATCCGCCGCCGGAAGGCAAAGCGTTGACGGAACCGCCCGAACGATCACCGCCCTGATTGCCGGCGTAAGAAGAACGCAAAGAGCCGGCCTCTTCGGAACCGTTAAACAGCATTGCCATAGCATAATACAAATCTTCGTCGCCGCCTTCATTGCCTGCGTCTGCATAAACGCGCGGAGCTTCCTGCCGATTCTCGGGCGCGCCAAAAAATGCGCGGCCGTACATTTGTTTAAATCTTTTGCCGTATCTTGTAAAAATATTTTCCTTGGAGGGAGTTTCTTCCTCCAGTACGGGCAGTTCTTCCCCTTCGTATCCGTCGGGATTAAAGCCGTAAGCATCCTTAAAAGAACTCTTTTGGGCGGGTTTTTCTTCGTCATAAAAAGCGGGTAAAAGCAAAAACACTAAAAAACCGCCTAAAATTATTTTTAAAATTAAACTTTTAGACATAAATTTCCCCTTCCTATAATTATATTAAACTCCGCAGCCCGAGCAATTATTATTCCCCGGAAACTTTTTTATTGGTCTGCGACATGGCCTTTATAAATTCCTGTTTAAGAACATCGTCGGACATAACTCTTTCGCTGACGACCGTCCTAAGGGAATCTATAACGTATTCAATATCTTCCGGCACGCCTGAAGAAAGCCTTTCTTCTTCAATAACGGAAACGTTTTTAACCCCGGCTTTTATAAGGGTTTCGCGGACTTTTTCGTCGTTAACCACTACGATGTTATTGTTGCCTTTCGTTCCGACTTTGTTTAGGAACTCTTCCGAAGGCATCTCTTGATAGGAATTTTCTGCGGAAGCCCCGGCTACAAAATCAGGCGCCATATTCGGCGCGTATACATACAGGAAAGAGGACGGAGAGGCTATCATAATATTATTTTGGTTTTTCCTGGCTTTGCCCAAGTAAAAAACCATTTTCGGCATTCTTTTGTTGATTTCCGCATTTGCGCCTATCATTTGGATATATTTATTGTTTTCCGATCTTTTTGCGTCAAGTTTGGCGTAGCGGTTTTCCAAATCGGTGGTATCCAAGAACTCGCCGGTTTCGGGATTGCCCATAGCCTCAACCATATTTCCTATGCCGGTTCTGCTAAAAAACACCTCGGAGAAGTTAACCTCTTTAGGCTGGCCGTTCTCGCCGACTTCCATCCACGGAACCCTTGGATAAGCCACATAAATACCGTTGTCTACGGGATTCTTCTTAAAGAGGCTTTCAGGAAGAGGCGCGGGAGAAAACACTTTTACCAACCCCTCATCGTTTTTTAGACTTTGTATTTTCTCATCTGCAGATTGCACTTCAGCCAGATTACGTTCACTTCTTCCTCTTGACAAATTAAGTTCTATTTCCTTTAAATTCAAATTGCCCTTTATACCGTATTTATTAAGGAATTCCGCCATAGAATGGGAACCTATCGGCGTTCTTGTAAAAGCCAATACCGCACCGGGGGCATTTTGATATTCCATGGGGATTTCGTTGGGGATTTCGGTACGCTTAGACGGAGCGAGAAAGCTAATAGAAGCATTGCTTGAATTGGCGATAAGCTCCTTTGAAAGGTTTTGTTCGGGGCCGGAGTCTTCGGAGGGATTTTCGTCGGAACCCGATGAATCGGAACTGCTCAAATTCTCTTTAATTTTAGAAGACAAACTGTCGTATGCGTCTTCAATATTATCCATGGAAAACTTACCCGCATGCCCGCCGCGTGAGGAAGAATAAGATCCCCCGCCGGAAGATTCCCCTTTCGAAATTATCCTGGCGCCGCGGTAATAATTGCCGCCGGTGCCGGCCAAATCGGAGGCCAAGAGAGGAGTTTGCCTGCCGGGCAAAGATTCCGGCGACACATATTTAACGTTTAAACTCCCGTCCGGAGCGCGGAAATAAGCCGCCGTCAAGCCTTGGCGGGCGGCGTTTTCCTTATGGAATTTACTTAAGGCGTTTTCTATTTCTCTGCGTTTGGAAAGGGAAGGATAATTGCCGTTTTTATAAAATTTGCCGTCAAATTCGTAACCTTCTTTGGAAGGTTTAAGAACCATACCGCTTCTTGTTTTTACCGTACCGTCCTCAACGGAAACTGCAGCGGCTTTGGCGTAAGCCGCGCGGATTGCTTCAAGATCTTCGGCGGATGCGCCGCCGTTGGCAGCCTCGGCGGAAGAAGAAGCGTCTTTAGAAGCGGCAAAAAGCCCGCTGAGCTCCGCGCCGAAAAGTTCCTCGTCATTAGCTGCTGAAGAGGCGTTTGCGGCAAAAGACTTCCTGCCGCCGGCGGGGGCTTTCTTTTTAAAACCGTAAAAATCCGCCACCTTATTAAAATATTTAGCTAAAGGGTTTTCCGAACCGACTACGGGCAAAACGCCGTCTTCCTCTATTGAAAGATTACCTTTTTTTGAGGAAGAACCTTCCTCCGTAGTGATAAAAGGAATCGCCAAAAACAGCGCAAAGGCGGCAAAAATCCATATAAAAATACTGCCTGTTTTTTTAGTTTTCATAGCCGCCTCCTTTTAAATGCGGTTAAATTAAATTATCAAAATGCAATCCCAAATCCGCAAGGGCTTTTTCTTTATACTGATTGTGTATTTTAAGCATTTTGATTATTTCCTGCTTGTATTTGAGATCCATCAATTCCGAGTAATAATTATTCTTAAAAATGTTTATTATTTCCTGATTCCCGCTTTTTAAGGCCAAATCCTTTGCGCTTTCGCCGTACTTATTCTTACGGCTTGCGCTGGCGCCTTTGCTTAAAAGATATTTAACCATTTCGACATTTCCGTTTTTTACGGCATACATAAGATGGGTATAATATTTATTTTCCCCGCCGTACTGGAAGTGATCGAAACCGCCGCCGCAGGATTCAACCAAATATTTCAAACACTGAAAATGATTATGCTTGGCGGCAATTAAAGTAAGGGTGTAATCAAGCCCGCTGCCGTCATAATCTTCCATATACATTCCGCCGCATAAAGACTCGCTTGTTCCGCATACGCAGCAGCCTTTAATCGCTTTTGCGCTTTGGCCGAACTTTTCAATTACGCGGCCCATGGTATATCTGACGCCGTTAATTTTACACGTATTATCATAAGGTCCCGCATTGGAAGGCAAAGCGCACAGGGTAAAAATAAAAATTACCGCCAAAGATAACATTGACTTTTTCATAAACAATTTCTCCAGAAATTAAAGAATATAAAAACGAAACTCCTATTAATAAAATTTATTAAATAAAAGTCTTTGATACAAGGGTACAAAGTCCTAAAAAAAGTTGGGACTTAAGGCCTACAAACGCTCAGTTCTTCAAGGAAAAGGCTATATCCTTCTTTTTATTGTCGAGTTCTGCCTGCTTAGCCGTTTCTATCTCGTTTACCGCCGAAGATGTCTGTTTATAAAAATTGTTTAAATTACGCGGCGTAACTATATATCTTTCAAACAAAGCCACTTTATAACCGTCTTTACGCAAGTTTTCCGCCAAAGGCTTTTCCGGCACTACCACCAAAACCTTGTTGCGGTCTATTTTATTTAAATCTACGGAACCGTTGTTTTCCACTTTGCGGACATTATTGTTAAGCAAACCTGCCGTTACCTGATAATAATAGCTGTTCTCGGGCATGGTCAGCATTGTATAAGGATCTTTTTGCCCGTTAATCATAACCAAAGCGGTGCTTTCCCCTTTTGTGGAAGCGGCTATAATATCTTTGTTTTCGGCGTATTGCATATCGCTTTCCGTCCAAAGGCCTCTTGTTTTTTCATCTTTCTCGCTGATAATGTTGGAGTTAGCCCTGATAAAAGCGTTTCCCGGCCTGTCATCTATGGAATTGGGCAGAATCCACGGATCCTTCACCGGTATATTTTTACTTCCGGCGACTCCTTGGAAACTCAGCCCGCCCAAAAGTTCGTCCGTCATGGCGCGGCGGGTAAGCTCGTCACTTGGAATAAAACCGGAACTTACGTCGCCTTTTTCAATTTTGCGGACAATCACATTCTGAGGAGCCGTCTGTTTATCCTTGGAAGGTTCCGGCGCGGGGTTCTCGTCCCAATTATCGGCGGAAGCGTCGCCCCACTCGTCAAAAGAAACATCCGTTCCGTCGGTGGACAATGAAATATCCTGTTCCGTCTTGGCGTCCGTTACGCTTATGGATTTATCGCTTAAAATAGGCTGAATGTTCTGAAGTTTATAAGCTTTTGGAATACGGCTTTCGGCGTTTTCCGTGCGCTGGCCGGGAGATCCCCCGGAGGAAGAATTAAGATTGCCTTTAAGGTCCTCAAATCCGCTGTTATCGGAATTAAAATCATAAGGGCCTATGGAAAATTTATCTCTGCCGGAGCCGAAAGACGCGTAATTTGAACTTCCGCTTTCCGAAGAGGGCAGCGAAGCCCGTCCGTGGGAAAACCCGGTCAAAGAACCGTGCCCGGAACTGTTTTTGTTTACGGTTTCAGTGCGAGGAATATTTTGCCCGGAAGATCTCGCACGCGTATTTCCCGGATAAGCGGAGGCGGTATAAACTTTCCCTGCTCCGGCCGCGCCGCGCTCGTTTCCCGATGAGTAAACGGGTTTTACAACCCTGCCGCCGTTTGCCAAAAAGGATTTTAAAGGCACGGGTCCGCCGCTGGTAATTACGTATTTGTTGCCGTAATGATCGGGCATTATTTTATAGAGATTGCCGTTAAGTTCCGCCATATCCGGGGCGGAAGGCCTTGCGTAGCCGTTTGAAGAACTCGCCCTGAGGTTTTCAGCCTCGGAAAAGCGTTCCGGCGCGGAAACGATTTTAACGCCGTTCTTTGTTTGCGCTTCGTTTTTTGTCGAATTTTGTCTTTTTAAGGAAGCCGTTTTAGCGTTTTCCGCTTCTTTAGCTGCGCCGGCTTTGACGTAAGGGCGTTTTTTGCGTTTTAATCTGTAAAAGGAGGATACTCTGTCAATTACCCTTGTAAAGACCTCGGGCTTTTCTTCTTCCTCTATGGAGTATTCGCCGAGGGGCGCGGAAGCTTTGCCTTTACCCTCATAAGGAACGAAAAAAGGCAAAATAAGAAACGCCACCACAAAGATGATAAAAGCGTAAACGCTGTCTACGGCATAGGATTTCATTAGTTTCCCTCCGCGGCTTATTTATCCATTATTCACAATTTTTACTTCTTTTGCAATATATTTTTTATATCAAACAAAGAAAAAGCCGCCTTTTAAAGCGGCTTTTTACTATATTACAAAATTATCATATCTTCCAGTTCCGGCCCGTTGGAGATAAGTTTAAGCTCCGGATACGGATAAGTGCTTTTCAGTATGGACTGCAAATGATCCAGAAACTTTCTTGCCTCCGGGGTAAAGTCTTCGTAACGGCTGACCGTACCGGCGTCATTGCCCGGGAACAAATCTATATGCGTTATGGCTATTTTTGTAGCCGTGTTGAGAATAACGGCTTTTCTGGCGGTATCGTCCTCAAAGCGGCCTATCCTTCTAAGACGTTTGCTGACGCTGCCGATTTCACAGCCCTTGCCGTGGTAAAGTTCAAGTTCTTTTTCGTCAAAAATTTCACTCGCCAAAGGGCCCGGGCCTACGCGGCTTACATAAGGCTTAAAAATAACCCAGCAGTCCCTCACGGCTTTGGGGCCGAGGCCGGCTTCGCCCAAAAAGGTGGAAGCCGTAGTATCGCGGGAAGTTACAAAAGGATATTCCCCGTGCAAAAGGGAAAGTTTTACGCCCTGGGTGCCTTCCACTAGTATATCTTCACCGGCGGCTAAGGATTTGTTTAAAAGTTCCGGCACGTCTTTAATAAATTCTTTAAGCAAAGGTTCGTCTTTGGCGAATTTAAGCTCTCTGCGTTCAATTCTTTCTTTGACGGCCTGGCCGAGCCCGGTGCCCACGCTGCCCACGGCCGACATAAAATGGCTGTCGCCCTTTTCCGCGGCGGTGTGCTTATCTTCTATTAGTACGGCCATAGGGTCAATTATCAGGCGGTCCCTTACGCCGGTAAGTTCGACTTCTTTCAAAAGCCAGTCCGTTTTGGTATACGCGCCCGCGCCAAGCACAAGCTTGGTCTTGGGGTTAAGAAAGCCCGAAGGGATATTCTTTAAAGTGTATTTGCTGCCTTTGTGCAAAACGGTGTGCCCGGCATTAGGGCCGCCGATACGCACGCAATAGCTGTAATTGCCTTTGTAAGAAAGATAAGCAGATATCTTTCCCTTTCCTTCATCGCCGGCCTGTCCGCCGGATACTATATCTATCATAAATTAACCTTCCTTGCGATTTTTTCCGCAAAACCAATATAGGTTTCCGCTTTTAAAGCCAGCAATTTCTTTTTTTGCGGCTCCGTTAAATCCAAACTTCTTATAAAATTATCCATATCTTCCGCGCTTACTTTTTTGCCGCGCGTAAAGTTTTTAAGTTGTTCGTAAGCGTCTTCCCGCCCAAAGACTCTGAGCAATGTTTGAACCGCTTCGGAAATAACTTCCGGGTGGGCGCGAAGCTCGGCCAAAGCGGATTCGCCGTCGGGCTTAATTTTGCCCAGCCCTTTTTTTAAAGACTTATAAGCCGTTAAAGAATACCCGAAAGCCGAACCTATATTCCTAAGCACCGTAGAATCAGATAAATCCCTCTGCAGCCTGGAAACCGTAAGCTTGCCGCCGAAAAAATTAAACAGAGCATTGGCCAAACCCAAATTGCCTTCCGCCTGTTCAAAATCTATCGGGTTGACTTTTTGCGGCATAGTGGAAGAACCCACTTCCCCTTTTACGGCGTTTTGCTTTATAAGGCCCGAGGAAATATAACGCCAAATATCCTGCGCGAAATCAATAAATATCATATTTACGCGGCGCAGATTGTCAAAAAGTTCGGCGTAAGAATCATGCGGGTCTATTTGAGTCGCCGCTTCCCATAAAAATATTTTGCTCTTGCGGCCTTTATTAAAATCCGCCGCAAACTTTTTGGAAAACGCGCGCCAATCAACTTCGCCGAAAGCCGCCGTATGCGCGCTGTAATTGCCTACTGCTCCGCTGAATTTAAAAGAAATCTGCTGTTTTTTAAGCTGTTTAAGCTGACGGGAAAGACGATATTCGAAAACTTTAAATTCTTTGCCGAAGGTCGTCGGCACAGCCGCCTGCCCGTGCGTGCGCGCCAGCAGGACGGTTCCCGCGTATTCGCGCGACATCCGACGCAGTTCGTCATCAAGGTCTTCCAAAGCCGGAATAAGGACTTTTTCCAAAGAGTCCCTTATCATCAATGCGTAGCAAAGGCTGTTGACGTCCTCGGAAGTTAAAGCGAAATGCAGCCACGGAGTATAAGATTTAAGCCCGTTTTCGGCAAAAAGAAAACGCAAATAATATTCCACGGCTTTTACATCGTGTCTGGTGGCTTTTACCCCTTTGAAGCCCTCGGTTTCTATTTGTTTTACCATCTGCGCCGCCCCGGGCAAACCGTCTGCGAAGGAAAGAATTTTGTTTCTCTGCGCGCGGCTAAGTTTAACAACGCCTTCATCGGCCAAAGCCAAAAGATACAGACATTCCGTTTTGATTCTAAGCAGTATAAGAGCGTCTTCCCCTATCAAAAGGGCCAGTTCGGAAACGGCGTTTTTATATCTTCCGTCCAAAGGGTTTAAAATCATACATTCCTATTATATTTAATTATTCAAAACTTGTCCTAGGACTTAGGGCCCAAGTTTTTTTGGGCCTTTATGCTCTTGTAGGCTTCTGTTCTTTAGTGTTATTATTAATATATAAAGAAAGACAAACCTTTACGAGGTGCGAATTTATGAAATTATTTATCAGATTACTGCTGGCGACGGCTTTAACTTTTTCTTATCCGATGCTTTCTTTGGCACAGGGCAAAGCGTCCGTTCAGGATTATTGCGGCGTGCCGGTAGGCGCTCAGACTACAAAGCTTTCGGCGGTATATCCCTATTTTAAGGAAGTTATGGTAACCAAACAGTTTCTTGAAAATCAAAAAGCGGCCGACCCGGTAAGATATGAGCTGAACGCAATAGACTGGAAAATCGAACGATTTGCGCAGAACGCAATAGACGAGGCAAACCAACGGAAAGAAATGATCCGCATACAAAGACAGCGACAGCGCTTTTTGGAAAGGGCCGTTCCCCAGGCCATTCCCCAGGACAATACCCGCATCGTGCGCCCCATTCCCTCCATTCCCCCCATTATCCCTGAGAGAATCACAAAAAAATCCAAAGGGCTTGACCAAGCTTTGCAACGCTCAAGACTATCCTCGGAAGAAAAAGCAATGGCCATCTTACATATACGCCGCGCGGAACTGACGAAAAAGCTTAACGCTTCCGGCGTATGGCGCAGACTCTACGAAGATAAAACCCTCACCAAATTAAGCGCACAGGCAAGAATAAACGAGGCTTTTGCTCTTTACAAACAATCCACCGATATGCTTGCATACGAGCAGCTCCCCGATTTTAAAAAATCTCCCAAACAAGTTCAGGCTTTAATAGCCACAGAGTTAAAATCTATAAACTCAAGATTAAAAGACGGCCCGCCTTACAAAAGTTTTATGTCGCTTCAAAAAGAGATTAACCGTATCAATAAAAATAAACGCGACGACGCCATTTTAATGACCATATTCACCTTGGTAGCTTTGAGGAAATTTAACGGCGCTTCAATCGCCGCGCCTTCTTCGGCTTTGGCTTTTTGGTCGCTGCCGAGATTCGCCTATTACGGCAAAAAAATATTAAACTTCATAGTCGTTGTGGCTATATACTCCGCCATTGACAGCGCCAATTTAGACGCAATAAATACTTCCTTTGAAGAAATGCTGACCAGATTTACCGTCTTGGAAGACAATATGGCCTTTCTGCAAAAGCTTATAAAAGACGGAGAAACAAACGTCTTCGGCAAGATTGAAGATCCCATTCCCTCAGCTTGGAGTAAAGATCCCTATGACACCGGCCACCAAACCGCTTTAAGAAGGCTTTACGGCCTGCGCGTCGTAGACACTTACTTACAGTATTCCACCGTGCATTATAAATTTGATTTGGCTATGCTTGACTTATTTAACTTGTTCTCGGATCAGCAAAACGTCATATTTGACGTTAATGTATTTGACCAATACAAAGCGCAGGACGGCAAATGGGTGCAAGTGCCCGGCAAAAGCAATTCCCTTAAGATAAATGCGTCTTCTTCTTTAGTGGACAGGGGAAAGAAAGGGGAGCCTTCCCTTTTGATACAAAACTTAAGCAAACTGCCGGCTTCCCTCTACTATAAAAAGACTTATTACATAAACATAGGAGACAGAAATACGCCTATTATGATGAAGGTAAACCCAAGCGGCATAATACGCACGAATGACGGGGTTTTAATGGACTGCAACTTTGATACCGGCAATCGTAAAACAAACAGATTCACCAATGAAACCCGCGGTAATAATATGGAATTTCTTTTAGACGGCGACTATTACATGAGGATCGAACCCGTAACAAACGTTTACGATATGGGATACAGAGGCAAACCGACAACATATGTTTTTGAGGACATCAATACCAGAGAACATTCCTGCGAAGGAAAGACTGTAGGCCTAAGGATCGTCTAAAACGAATATTGCATATTATACAAAAGGCCCGGCTTAAAACCGGGCCTTTTATTCTGCCGATTTATTAAAACTTTAAATACCGAAAACCTTTTTGCCTTCTTCCAAGATTTTTGATAAATGCTCCTCTCCTTTAAAAGTTTCGGCATAAAATTTTACTATCGCTTCCGTACCCGAAGGCCTTACAAGAAACCAGCTCTCTTCCAGATAAACCTTTACGCCGTCGCCGGTGCGGATTTTAAGAACCTTCTCCCCCGCGACTTCTTTAAGATAGGAAAGGCTTTCTTCCGTAAAACCCTTAAGTTTGGCTTTAACCTCATCCGTTACGGGCATATCAACGCGAGTATATACGGGATTGCCGTAAAGCTCGGTAAGCTGTTTGTAAAGGCCGGCGATATCCTGGCCGGTGGCGCTCATAATTTCAAGCAGTAAAAATACCGCAAGCAGGCCGTCCTTTTCCGTAACCCAATTCGTTACGGACATTCCCGCGCTTTCTTCCCCGGCCATTAAAAGCCGCCCGGAAAGCAAACCGTCGACAAAATATTTAAAACCGACGTTGACTTCCTCCACGCTTAAACCGCGAGCCGCGGCGATTCTGTCAATTAAGTGCGTGGTGCCTATCGTGCGCCCGGCGCAGCGCGCGCTTGAAGATTTGTTCTTGGCCGCCAAATAATCCAACATAACGCAAAGCGCGTGATTGGGCGGAAGAAGCCCGCCCTTTGCCGTAGCCGCGCCGAAGCGATCGGCGTCAGGGTCGCAGGCGCCGGCAAAATCATATTTGCCGCTCATTACCAGATCTATCAGCGGGGACATAGGATATTTTGACGAAGGATCCATGCGCGTTTTGCCGTCGTGGTCAAGCGGAATAAAATTAAAGGACGGATTTTGAAGCATGCTTACTATTTCCACATTATCCAATTTATATTTTGCTTTTACAGCCTGCAAAAAGGGCAGGCTTGTACCGCCCATAGGGTGCAAAGCCGCTTTTAAGCCGGATTTTTTGATTAAAGCAAAATTGATTTTCTCCCCCAAAGCTTTAACGTAATTTTCTATTACGTCCGGCTCTGATACAAGGTTCCGTTTTTTAGCTTCCTCAAGAGAAATAAATTTTATTTCCCCGGGGTTTTCCATATAGTAATTGGCGTATTTTTCTATTTTGGAAGTTATCACGGAATCGGCCGGCCCGCCGGTGGAAGGATTATATTTAAGCCCCATATCCTGCGGAGGATTATGGCTTGCCGTACCGTTTAAAGAAGCGCATGCGCGCTTTGACAAAATCTCATAGGAAAACACCGGCGTGGGAACGGGTATTTTGGGAAGCAGAACTTCCAAACCGTTGCCGGCCAAAACGCAGGCGCAGAGTTCTGCGGTAACCTTTGACATAAGCCTGGTATCCCCGCCGACAAGGATTTTGCCTTTTATATTTTCCTCAAGGTGCATTTTTGCGACGGCCTGCGCTATGGCCTTTGCGTGCAAAGCGCAAAAACCCGCGCCGAGCTCCCCTCTGTGGCCCGAAGTGCCGAATTTTACTTTTACAGGCTGATTTGACGGATTATAAAATTCCGTTTCCAACATTTTCAAATCTATGGTTTTAACAGGAAGTTTCCCCGCGTTTATATCTGTCATAAATATCCTCCATAATCTTTTTATATAATATATTAAATGAATTGGAAAGATATTTTGGGCGAAAAGACGGGATGCCGCCTTATTTTTAACGCCCCCATGACAGATTACACCACCTACAAAACAGGCGGCGCGGCCGAGGTTTTGGCTCTGCCGGAAAATGAAGAGCAAATACTTAGGCTTAAAACTTTCTGCGAACAGAAAAACGCGCCTTTCAGGATGATAGGGCTCGGCTCAAACATACTTGTAAGCGATAAAGGCCTGCCCGGCGTTATTTGCTGTTTAAAAAATTACGTCGGCATATCCATACGGGACGAGGAACTTACGGCTTTAGCCGGAACCCCACTTGACGAAGCGGCTTCGCTTTCCGTTGAAAACGGCCTCGGCGGACTTGAAAGCTTAAGCGGCATACCCGGCAGCTGCGGCGGCGCGGTTTATATGAACGCGGGCGCATTCGGGC
>NZ_CALGEO010000013.1:0-27576 GCF_937881865.1 Candidatus Proelusimicrobium excrementi | reverse complement strand
AAATAAGAAATCTCGCCGCCGGTTTTAAAAAAATCAATATAAAGCACGTTCCGCGCGAGCAAAACAAAGAGGCGGACCTTATCTGCAATCAAACTATGGATAAAGCTTTAAAAAAGCCGGCCGCGCCTTCAAAACCGATTTATAATCACTTGGCCGCGCAGGCAGAGGCCGGTGCGAAAAAAGCCCCAAGTATAAATGCTTCAAGCGTGAAGAAAACCGCCAAAGAACCTAAGCAACTTGAACTTTTCGATCTAAATAATTTATAAAATATATAAAGCTGGACGGCAGGCCGCCGCTTAATGCGGAGGAACTTCCGGACTCCCAGGGCAGAGCGCCGCGCGAAAGCGCGGGAGGGCGGGGCGATATCCCCGTTCGACGGAAAGTGCAACAGAAAGAATACCGCCCGTAAGGGTAAGGGTGAAATGGTAAGGCAAGAGCTTACCGCGCAGACGGCAACGCCTGCGGCAAGGTAAACCCCGCTCGGAGCAAGGCCAAATATGCCGATATACGGCCCGTATGTTAAGGCAGAGTAGGCCGCACAGATAAATGGTCTGCACGCCTTTGGCGGACAGAATCCGGGGTATAGTTCAGCGCGCCGCGTTAAGCGGCGTTTTTTATTTGGCCGGGCTAAGTTAAATCCCTTCTGCTAGCAAGCTTTAATATTTAGACAATTTTTAATTTTTTCCTTGCTTGGGTACTGCGCCGCCTTCGGCGGCATCATACTTAGTACACCGCGCGCGGAAGAAAATTAAAACTTTCTCTAAATCTTAAAGCTCACGCTGCTTGCACTCTCGCATAGTTTTAACTCGGGCTAGTTAAATCCCTTCTGCTATCAAGCTTAGGTTAAGCAAAGCCTTATACTGCACCTTGCGCCGCTCTGATTTTTAAAAGAGTATTTATAGTTCTTTTCGTGAACGGCTGTTATACACAGCCGGAGCGAAAAAAATATAAATACACTCAAAAAGCGGCGCGGCAGGTGCAGTATAAGCCAAGCGGTTCTTGCGGGATATCAGAAAGGACCTGCTGCTTAAACAGACAATGGAGCGACTGGGGCGGAAGCTGCCCATCTTGTGAGTGTTCTTACGGAGAAACCAAAGAAATTCCCTGTAAAGATTCCGATTTTATGGAAGAGCCCGAATCCGGTAATGAATGGACCGGAAATATCAAGATGACTTGCGATTGCCGCTGGAAAGCAGCCGATACCAGCGCATGCAAACTTAAATATGTTTTTGTAAAATTAAAAATTAATTTTGATTCTATATACAGAAATATTAAACGGGAGTTATATTGAAAGCGATGTTATAGCCATACCTAACGGTCGAACCTACCATATTGACAGAGATTATACACATATGGCTGTTATGCAGTCCAATTGGGCCGTCGGCGGGAGAAATTTGTATTGTTATTCCGACAACTCTTTTTCTTTTGAACCCTCAAGACCTACGGGGGAGGGGGCCTTTGCCGATTATCCTTTTGAATTTGAACCCTCCTGCGAATGGCGGGATTAGATATCAACTGAGGCCGGATAAATTCCGCCTCTCAACTAACCGCCCCGGTTCGCAAAGACGGACCGGGGTTTTGCCTGTAATTTGCCTGTAAAAGGAACTGTCCTGATTAACATATCTTCTTGTATAAAATTTAAATTTTTAATATTGTATCATTAAAGGCGTTATGCAAAGACGCCGCGCGGAGGCTTCTTTATGGCTAAAAATGAGAAAGAAAACAATTTTTTGAAAGCTGTCAAAAATATTATTTCGAACGACAATAAAAAACAAAACGCCGTCAATATCGCGGACGTGGTGTTGAAAGAGGCCGTACAAGTATTTTCCAAACTGAATCAGCCCTATGCCGTTATAACGCAGAACGCAAAAATCGTATACGCCAACAACGCTTTTATCGATTTGTTGGGCACGGCGGTTTTGCCTCACGGCGTTCAGGATATGACGAGCAAAGCGGATTATACGCTTTTTTCCAAGAAGGCCGATGACGTGTTTTCTTTTGAGGACAGCGCGGTGTTTTCCTGCGGTATAGCTTTTAACGGGAAAGCTTTTAAGGTTAAATTGGATATGTCTTATCTTGGCGCGGGAAAAGAAGAAAAATACGCCGCCGTAAATATCAGCGAAGTCGATGATAAAGCCTATAATCTTAAAAATGTGGAAGCGGAAGTTTTACGCTCAAAAAATTACATGGAAGCTTTATTTTCCGCTTTGCCGTTTGCGGCTTTCGTGCGTGATGAAAAAGGCAATATCCTTACGGCAAATGACGCGGCCCGCGCTTTGCTGGGTTCCAACTGCGGTTTTGGGGACTCCGCCTCCCAGCTGCCTAAACAGATTTATAAGGAAGACGCCGCCCGCGACAAACAAATATTCAAAACCGGGCTTCCTCCCGCTGACGGAGAAGAATTCTGCTTTAAAGACAAAGCCGGCATTATGAGGTTTTTCCGTACCAGCAAGGTGCCTTTATCCGACGGCAGCGGCGCCGCGATGATGCTCAGCGTTATGGAAGACGTTACCGACCGCAAAAACAAGGAAGAAAAAAATACTTTAACGGCAAATCTCCTGCGAAATATTTTGGATTACGCGCCTTTGGCTTTTTATACGCGCGATACGGACGGGAAGGTGTCTTTTTGGAACAAAAAAACCACGGAAATTTTTGAAGACGATTTGGAAAGCGATTTTGAGCGCGGTTTCGCGCACGAGAGCAAGGAACAAACAAAGAGCTACACCGCGCGGGAAAAGGAAATAATAAAAGACGGGAAAGTCGTTTTATATCCGGCGGAGCATTATACAACCAAGAAAGGCAATAAAGTGGTGCTTGATTTAATAAAAGTGCCGATGCCGGAAACGGCGTTTTCTCCCTCAAGAGTGCTGACAATAGCGCAGGATATTACGGAAAAATATCTGCAGGAAAAAGAAGGCAGCAAAACTTATAATATTTTACAGACTATTTTTAATGAAACCCCGGTGGCCATTTACGCACGCGACATCAACGGCGATATCATCTTCCGCAACAAAAAAACTTTGGAAGTTTACGGTTCTTCGGGCGAACCTTCGGAAAAAGAAAGCGAAGAAAAAAAGAATTTCTACAAGAAACGTGATTTAAACGTTTTGAAAACCGGCAAAGGCGTAAACATCCCGGAAGAAGAATATATCGGCTCCGACGGCAAGAAAAGAGTAATCCGCGCCGTAAAATCACCTATATACGATAAAGCCGGCAAACCTTTTATGGTGGTTACCATAGGGGAAGACATCAGCTCCGCTTATGAGCGGGAAAGGGAAGTCGTCCATTATAAAAACTTCCTTCAGGAAATCGTCAATAATCTGCCTGTGGCTTTGTACGCAA
Source organism: Candidatus Proelusimicrobium excrementi (assembly GCF_937881865.1). NCBI lineage: Bacteria > Pseudomonadati > Elusimicrobiota > Elusimicrobia > Elusimicrobiales > Elusimicrobiaceae > Candidatus Proelusimicrobium > Candidatus Proelusimicrobium excrementi. Next base: position 24,234 of record NZ_CALGEO010000013.1, on the reverse strand, counting down.
AGAAATATACCGGGGAATATATACTTTGGAATAAAAAGTGCGAGGAAGTCTTCGGCAAAAAAGCGGAAGAAGTCATAGGCAAAACCACGCATAACGATAAAATCAATCCCGAGCAGGAAGAATTTATCCGCATGCAGGACCAAAAAGTTTTTGACGCCAAACGCGAACTTGATATCCCGCAGGAACTTATTTCCGCTCAGGAAGGCGAAATAAAAATAATGCATACGGTAAAAACGCCGCTGTTCTTTGCCGACGGCACGCCGAACTGCCTTTTGGGCGTTTCCGAAGATATTACGGCCAAAAGCAAAATGGAAAGGCAGGTTTACGAATCCCGCAGCAAATATTCCATGCTGGTGGAAAACTGCAAAGAAGGCATTTTGATTATAGAGCAGGGCAAAATTTCCTTCGCGAACAAAACTTTGCTTACTTCTTTGGGATACGATGAGCGCGAGCTGGAAGGCAAAACTTTTGCCGATTTGGCCTCTGCCGCAAGCAAAGACGCCGCCGGTGAGTTTTACGATAAAATCGCCGCCGGCACCGCCGCCAAAGATTACGCTTTTATAAAACTTGACAACAAAAACAAAGACGAAGTTTTTGAGTTTGAAGTATCCGGCGCGATATCCAAATATTTAGGCAAAAAGATAGTGATTATGTTCTTAAGAAACATAACCAAAGAACGCAGTATGGAAAAGACGGCAAAAACCAAAGACGACAGATTCCGCAGCGTTTTTGAAGGTTCTAATATTCCTTTTATAATTTTGCAGCACAACGGTTATATTTACGAGATGAACCGCGCCGCGCGCGACATACTTGGTTTTACTCATGAGGATAAACCTCTTTACGGCAGTATTTTTATCAAGCCGGGCCTGCCTTTGAAAGCGCGCCGCGCCATGGCCGCCATGGAGCCTTGCGTGTTTGAAGGCGAAATAAACTTCGACCGCATTAAAAAGACTGTTTCCGGCATTAACAAAAGCGGCGTAATGCCGTTAAAAGTTACTATGACGCCGGTCAACGAAAGAGCTTTGCCCGGCGGCAAAAACGTTTGCGACTACGTTTTGCAGCTTTCGCTGGAGAAAAACGGCAAAGAAATCGGCCCTGAAGACGGGAAGGCAATGTCGGAAGACGTGCTTACTTATCAGGACGCCGTTTTGCTCTGCTCCAAAGAAGGGTTGATTTTAAAATGCAATAACAGGGCCGAACAGCTTTTCGGCACTTCGTTTGGCAATTTGTATTCCAAACCTTTAAGTTCCCTTTTTACGCCGCATGACGAGGCCGCGATAGAACTTGATATAGCCGAACTTTACAATCACGGCGCGGTAAAAAGCCGGGATTATAAAGTCAGCAAGGGCGCGGCTTCCGGCGTGGAAGTGGAAGCCAACGCCGTTTTGGCCAAGGACAATAATTTCCTTATCTCATTTAGGAACGTAAGCGCCAAAAAACAACTTTTGGACGTTCTTGACGAAAGGAGCCAATACGCGCATGCGCTTGTACAAGTTTCCGACTCGGCTTTGCTTGAATGCGACGTTAAAGACGGAGATTTTTCCTCTTTCACCAAAGTCAACGACGCCGCCTGCGTTTTTACGGGCTACGGCATGGAACAGCTTTTAAAGCTCAGCCTGGCGGATTTGCTTCTTGATAAAGAAAGAAAAGAAGAAAAGAAAGTAAAAGCTTATTTGGCTTCAAAGGCGGAACTTCTTAAAGACGATAAAACGGTATGCTTTGAAGCCATGATTAACGTCAGCGGCAAAGCGAAGGCTTCTATAGTGCGCATAAGCGGTTTTAAGGCCGCTTCGGCGGAAAAGGCCGTTATAATGATACGCGACGCCAGCAAGGAACGAATGCTTGCCAGCGAGCTTGATTATAAATCCAAAGAGCTTAAAGGCGTTAAAAACATTTTGCCGGGCCTCTACATTAAATTGGATTCCAAAGGCGTCATACAGGAATACCAAACGGCCGAGGCCGGGTATGATATCGCGGTGTTTCCTTCCGATTGGCTCGGGCACAATATACAGGAGTTTTTGACTAAAGAAGAAGGTTCTTTGCTGCTGGAAAACATCAAACAGGCTTACGGCGGCGGTGTACCGGTGCAGACGAGCTTCTCCATGCAGAGCGGAGGGGAAACCAAATTTTACGAAGCTTCAATATCCCGCCTTGAAGGGGAGGAAAGCGTCGTAATGCTGGTGGAAAACGTTGACAGGCGCAAAGGGCTTGAAAACAAAATCCATCATCTTTATGATTTCTCTTCCAGAAAGCAAAACAGCTTTGTCGAAAACATGAAAGACATCCTTGAATACGGCAAACAGATTTTCGGCGCGGAAATAGGGCTTATAATGCACTTAAGCGGGCGCAACAGGGATAAAATACTTATCAACTACGCTACGGAAAATCCTTACGAGATAAACAAAGACTTGGAAACCCCGCTTGAAGAATGCTTCGCACCGATAAAAGAAGGTAAAATCGTGGCGGTAAGGGATACGTCTATACTGAACTGTTACAGATGCCTGCACGTCAAGAGGGAAATATCTTCCGTAATAGCCGCGCCGCTTTACATAGCCGGCAAAGTGGAAGGCGCGATCGCATTCGTCAGCGTCAAAAAGAACACCATGCCGATTACCGACGAAGACAAGAGCTTTATCGGTTTTGTCGGCGGGCTTATGAGTATGGCGCTTGAAATCCGCCAAAACAAAAAAGCGGTGGATAACAGCCTCGGCGCGCTGCGCAGGCTGGCCTCCAGCTTGGATGTACCTGCGGCTATAATAGACGAGAACTTCAGAGTTAAAAACCTTAACGGGGTCATGCGCAGCATATGCGGCATTTATGACATGGTTGAGGCCGAAGACCAAAACGTTTTCGTCAAATTCGCTTATGACAGTTTAAAAGCGGAGGGCGATTTCAAGAGCGCATATAAGACCTCCAAAGGCGGAGCGTTTGACTTTTTGTTTGACATCAACATCGCGGACGGAAGCAAAATCAGCCTTATGTGGCACGTGGTTGAGATCAAAGACGGCAAAGGTTTGGTAAAAGGGTTCCTTTTGGCCAGCGAGAGCGTTAATAATATAGCCTCTTTAAGGCCGTTCTTACAGGGGCCGCTTTACCATTTATAGCTTGACACGCTTCTTTGAGCCGTGTATCATATTTAAAAGGGTAAATCTTTTAAATAATTAAAAACGGGCTTTATTATTTCAGAGGGATTGTTTATGAAAAAATTTCTTCTTGTTTTGTCGTGTTTTGTTTTTGCCGTTTGCGCAAAAGCCGCCGAGTACGAAATTTCCACGGCGCTTTCCAGCCCTTACGGTATGTTCAGCACTTTTTCCGTATTCGGCGACGCAACCGTCTACGATCTCATTATAGGTGCAAACAGCGTGGACGGTTCTACTCCCGCCGGGTTTGCTTCCTCGGTCTATAAACCGATACAGGAAACTTACCTTGAAGCAGGTTCGATTTCTTTCGGCGGAAATATTAACGTAAAACGGGATTTGTTCTTTGATGCGCCCAATCAAACCTATGGTAACGTAATAGTATCCAGGTACAGCAGCGCCACCGTGCAGCAAAATACTTTCTTTGATATGAACTTTACCACGATAGAAATCCCGGTCTTATACGCCGGCACTTTGGTTACGGGCCCGCTGCGCCTTCCGTCTGCTGCGGTTATAGAAAAACTTTATACGGCTTCGTTTTCTGTAAGGAACGGCGCTTCTGAGTTTACTTTTCCTCAGGTAAGAGGTATGACTTTCGGCCAAAACGTTTTTGCGGCACCGCCTTCAAGGCAGTGCGGCGGAAGCAATAAGGGCCACTATTACGGCGCATGGGTTACCTGCACCGGCGGTTCCTGCCCCGCGGATACCTGCGGCGAGGAAAGAGATGAAATAGGGGCCTACATCTGCCCGGACGATGAGCCAAGAAGCAAAAACTGTGTAGATAAACGCCAGGTAAGTTATAATCTCGAAAATGTTCTTAATAAACCTTATATTTCCGGTTTTACTTCTTATTACAGAAAATGCGTTTATGAAAATAATGTCGCAGATACCGGCGCGATACAATGCGTTATGGAAGACTTCGCTTCCGGCGAGGAGGTTTTCCGCAACAATAACATAGACGATTTGGTGCAATGCTCTCCAACGGATATGGACAACTGTATATCGCTTTGTAGCAAGTATAACGGCGGCTGTCAAGTCTCCCCCAGAGAATGTTTTTATCTTGATGAAACCGCCTTCGGGTCCAACTGCGAAGCCAGCGGCTGGGAAATGGGCTCGGGCCTTGAGTGCAAAGATTCTTATACAAGGGCTTTGTACACCATTTACACCTGTCCCCAAGGCTCTGACTATACCGCTAGGCCGGCACATGCTACTTTCAGCCAAACAAGGGAAGTGGCCTGCGCCGGACAAAACGTAGATGTGGATAATAACTCGGACGCCTACTGCGGGATTAATTTCCTGACGGTGGACTTCTGATTTGGTACTGGATTTCGCCGGTTTTTAAAGCCCTCCTTAAGGAGGGCTTTTTTATACGTAAGCCCAAAGCGCTGCGGCTTATAAATAACTGAGTAAAACGAATAAAATTTTGTAGAATGATTTTATATTAAGGGGCTTGGGCCCGTAAGGAGAGAATATGATAAAAGAAGGTTCTAAAGTGGCCATTGACTATACGCTGACTGTTGACGGAAAAACGGCCGATACTTCCAAGGGCAGAGGCCCGCTTGAATACGTGCAGGGCGCGGGGCATATAATCGCGGGGCTGGAAAAGGCTTTGCTCGGCCTTAAACCGGGCGATAAAAAATCCGTAGACGTCCCCGCCAAGGAAGCTTACGGGGAAGTCAACCCCGACGCCAAGAGGAAAGTTCCCAGAAGCGCGATACAAAATATTGAAAATATAAAAGTCGGCGATGTCGTCGGCGCGAGCAACGGCGAACACAGCTTCAGAGCGGTTATAAGCGCAATTACCCCCGAAGAAGTCGAATTGGATTTCAATCATCCTTTGGCCGGCAAAGATTTGCATTTTGAGGTTGAAATAATTTCGGTAAAATAAATCTTTTGTACTTGAGGGCCGCATTCCTTTGCGTTTGCGGCCTGTGTATTTAGGGATAACTTAGCGTTTTTTTAGTGAATTTCCGCCTGAAATTTAATTTTCGGATAAATTTACTGGAAATAATATTTTAAAATTGATAAAATCTATTATATCGCCGAGATAGCTCAGCTGGTAGAGCAACCGCTTCGTAAGCGGTAGGTCGTGGGTTCGAATCCCATTCTCGGCTTATTTTTTTGTCTTGCTTATGGCCAAGAAGAAACCGCTTTTAAAAGCAGAAGCAGAACGGGAAAGCGTTTGCGGCGATCTTATAACGCGCTGGCTTGGCTTGGCGGGGGTACTTCTCTCATCTGCTTTATTCCTGTTTAATCAAGACAGCGCGCAAGTCAAAATAACCGTTTTTTACGCAGCAGTATCAGGCGCTTTCGCTTTTTGGCTGAGCGATATTTTTGAGCGGCGCGTTAAAGTTTTTTCCTCCCGCAGCTTGGCTTTGCTTTTCCCTTTTGCGCTTTACTTCCTGTATACGGTTATCTCTTTTTTCTTTCATCCTTATATTTTGGCCAGGCTGGGGTCCCTTATACGCTTTTTGGCCTATTCGGCCTTGTTTGTAACGGTAATATTCAGCTTTAACAATCGCCGCACGGCGGAATTTATCAAGTACCTTTTGGCCGCGGCTTGGATTGTCGCCGTTTACGGCGCGGTTCAAATTTTGGATAAATACCTTCTGCCCGGAATTGACGTTTTTAAATGGACGGACTTTTTCCATGAAAGGATATTTTCCACGATAGCTAACCCCAATTTTCTGGCGGATTTCTGCCTTTTTTCTTTTTTTGCGGCTTTAGGTTCCTTTTTGGCAAAGCCCTCAAAAAGTTTGGCCGTCTTGATGATTTTGCTTATTCTTAATATCGCTTTTACGCTCAGCAAAGGCGCATGGCTGGCCTTGGCGGCGGGCTTGGCTCTGTTCGGTTTTATTTATTTTAATTTCTTTTCGGAAAAGTACAAATATCACCGTCTTAAATACAATTTGATTATTTCCGCGGTGCTTTTGTTTGCCGTTTTGGCGGCCGGCGTGTTTACGGCAAAGCGTATGCAATCGGTAAATTTCCGCCTGTCCACATGGCGTTCCGCGGCGGAAATGATTGAGGTCTCGCCCGCGTTCGGTACTGGCAAAGGTTCTTTCCGTTATATTTATACGGCTTATAAAAGACCGGAAATATTTTATATGGAAGGTCTGCACAACGGGGAAACTCAGCATGCGGAAAATTATTTTATCGAACAAACCTGCGAACTCGGCATTGCCGGTTTGGGGCTGTTTTTGCTTTTGCTGATATGGCAGACGCTCGGCTTTTTTGGCCGGCTTAAAAAGTTGTGTTCTTCTCCGCAGAACCGCAAAGACGCGCTTTTGTTGCTTACTTGTTTTACCGCGCCCGCCGTGATATATCTGCATAATCTTGTGGATGTAAGCGCATATTTCGTTTCCACGGCGTATTTCCTGACGGTGTTTAACGCTATGCTGTTTGTTTTAAACTTCGGCCCTATTGAAACTTCAAAACCTCAGGAAGTTCAAGAACCCGCGCGCGGAAAGCTCTTTAAGTTTTTGTATATCCTCTTTGCGGCTTTTGTTTTATTTATAATTTGCGTTTTATCGCGGGAATTTTACGAGATGTCTTCCCCTGCTCTTAAAGACAAAGCCCTGTACTTTTATTTTTATTGGTTTTTCTTTTTAATTTCAGCAGGGTACTCGGCTTGGGCTTTTCTGCGCAGGGCTTGGCTTTGCCGGCGGACGGCAAGCCTTCTGATTTTGGCCCTTGCCGCCGTTTTTATTTATTTAAGCTTTCAGCCTTTCCGTTCTGATTTTTACGCCGCCGCCGGGGCGGGGTTGGCCGGGCGCAATAATCCCGCCGCGCCCTCATACTATTACAAGGCTTTGAAGTTAAATCCTTTTTCGCCGAGTTTATACCAGTTCAGCGGAATAGTTTTTCAGAACCGGGCCGATTTAGCCAAGAAGAACCGCCCTTATGAAGGCGACGAACCCGAAGGCTTTTTTAACGATTATGACCGCGCTTTGAAAGCCTATAAAAAATCTCTTGCGCTTATTCCTAACGATACGATGATACATTACAATTTGGGGGCTTTATATCACGATATGGCCAAAGCGTCGGCGCGCCGCGGAAATATGAAAGAAGCTCAGGAATATTATAATTTGGCGGAGGCTTCCCTAAAAAAATCTCTTTTGCTGGATCCCGTTTACGACAATGCCTATTACCGCCTTGCGAATATCGCTTTGGAACATAACGATTACCGCCTTGCGGCCAATTGGGTTAATTTGTATATCCAAGGGCCGGAGGAAGTTTCCAATCCGCTTTATATCGCCAAACACAGAAACGACCCCAAAGCCCAAAATCATTTGCGGGGCATAAAAGCTGCGGGGGGATTATGAAAGAAAAATTATTAAAGTTTCTGCCTTCGGCGGAAAAACTTATTTTGGCCGGCTGTGTTTTTATGACGCCGCTGATATTTTTTACGGACCTGACTAAGAACCCTTATATCGCTCAGGATTTGCTGCTTGCTTTGCTGATGTGCGCGTTTTTGCTTTGCCGCGCGCTTAAAGTTTTGTTGACGGGGGAACTTGTTTTAAAATTTTCCAAGACCGACGTTTTTATGCTGGCCTTTGCGGCTGTGAGTTTGTTTTCTCTTTTCTTTAATTTGGCGCGCGGCGGCAATTTCTTGGCTTTGATAGGGGAATTTTCCCAAAAGGGGGATGTCTTTGTTTTTTCCTTTGTAGGTGCTTGGTTCTTGGCAAAGGCCGTCAACGCCGGCGGGTGGGAAAAATTCCGCCCGGATTTTTATTTTAATTTTGCGCTGTGGTCTTTCTGCTGGTTCTTGTTTAATGTGTTTGGAGGGGTTTTCTTTTGGGTTTACGCCGCTTTAATGTGGGCTTGGGCCGCCTATATCTGCATGAAACGCCTTAAAGACGTTACGCTTTTTGCCGTTTTAGATATATTTTTGGCCGTATGCGTGATTTGCTGTTTTTACGGGATACTTCAAAACGCCGGGCTGGAAATGATATGGAAAATCAATATAAATTACGAATTCGGCGCGCGCGCGATTTCCACCTTCGGCAATCCCAATTTCCTTTCTTCTTATTTGCTGGTTTTCCTGCCTTTGGCTTTTTTACGTTTTATAAAAGCGCGCACCGGCGGGGAACAGTTCACTTTCCTGCTGACGCTTTTTGTCTTTTGCGCCTATTTGGCCATAAGTATGACGCGCTCTTCCTGGCTTGGCGCGGCGGCGGGCGGATTCATTTTGCTTTTGTTTAAGGATGTCAGAACTTTGCTTATGAAGGCCAAAGGCAAAGCCGTTTTTGCGGTCGTTTTTTGCCTTTTGGTTTTCTTTTTATGGCCTTCGGGAATGCAAAAAGATGATAAAACCTATTCTTCCGCCGCGGCCGAAAGGATTGAAGAACTCTCCGCGCTTAACGAGGCTTCCGCTTTCACTTTGGACGCCGGCGCGGACAAAATAAATCCGGCTTATCATCAAAGGCTTATGATGTGGGCCTGCGGGCTTAAGATGTTTAAAGAATCGCCTTTTATCGGCAAAGGGCTGACTTCTTTCCAAATGAACTACGGCCTTTGCCAGGGCGGGCTTATTTTCCGCAATCCCGTTTTGGGCGGTATTAAAACGCAGGCCAACGAAGCGCACAATCAATTCATTCAGGTTTTGGCCGAAAGCGGTCTTTTGGGATTGGCGGCTTTTGTACTTTTATTGGCTTTCGGGGCTCTTGAGGCGATAAAGGCCTTGCGCGCCGAGAAGAACCCTGATTCTCGCCTTATTTATTTATGCCTTTTGGCCGGGCTTGCCGCTTTTTGCGCGGATAATACGCTTAATATAACTTTCAGGGCTGTTATACCGGCTTTTGCGTTTTGGTTTGTTTTTGGATTGTTGAATAATATTTCCTGCCGGGCCGAAGTTAAGAAAATCAAGACTGCCGCGGTTTATTTAATTTGCGGCGCGGCGTTTTTCTGCGCTTTTGTGGCCGCGTCTTGGCAGATATCGTATTTCGGGGCGGAGGTTTCCGCTCTTGAAGGCTACAAAGCCTTTGCCAAAGGCGACTATGCTTTGGCCGCGGAACGGCTTAAAAAAGCCGACAGAAACCCGGCCGTGCGCGCGGAAGCCGCTTTCGGCGTTGTTAACGCCTTGATACAAACCGCCGAATATGACGAAGCCATGTCCTACGCCGAACGCGGAATAAAGAAATATCCTGGTTATTACGAGTTTTATTTGAGAGCCGCCGGGATAAAAAGCGGTTTGGGGGAAAATTCCGCCGCCGCGGAATATCTTAAAAAAGCTTTGCTTTTGTATCCTGAAAATTTGGCCGCGGTTCAGGCTTGGGCCAAATTCGCCGCGGTTCTGCCCTCTGTCAGGACGGCGGAAAACGCCGCTTTTGCCAAAGAACTTTTAAAAATTTTTCCGCATGAACAAGAACTTAAACTGGCTTACGGGCTTTCGGCTTTTTCCGCCGGCGCTTACGCGGAAGCCTGCGCCTTGGCCGGGCAAGTTTTGGAAGAAGACCTTTTCAACCCGGATTTTTACGAACTTGCCAAACTCTGCCGGGATAAAGGATACGTCGGCGAGGAACTGCTTAAAAAAGCCGAAGTCTTTAAAGCGTCCAGGGCCAAAGTGAAAAAGTTTAAAACCGGCCCCGCTTTGGAAAAGGAAATATCCGCTCTGCAAGCCGCTTACCCGGAAAGCCCTTCCGCCGCTCTTTTGCTTGCGGAAATCTGCTTTAATAAGGGCGAATACGCAAAAGCCGCTCTTCTGCTTGAACCTTATTACTCCGATTTTAAATATTTTAAGCCTTTGGGATTTGCGCTTTCGTCGGCCCGGCTTAACGCCGGCGAGGCTGAGAAAGCCAAAGAGCCTTTGCAATTTATCTTATCCTACGATAAACATGACGAACAGGCCTTAACGAGGCTTAAAAATATGGAAAATTTGTAAAAAAAGCTTTACAAAGACCTCTAAATTGATATAATCATTATGTGTAGTTATTTATAATACCTTTAAAGGGGTACATTATGCCAAATATTAAAAATAGTTTAACCAAGTACATATTTGTGGCTCTATCTTTATGCTTTGTTTTTACGGCCGCTTATGCCGCTTCTTTAAGCGTTGAGGACAAACTCAACAAAGGCAAGGCCTTGTACGAAGAAGGCAAATACGATGACGCCATGGATAATTTCATTGACGTATTTGTAAGCGGCAATCCCGAACAGATTTCCGAAGCTAACGAATATGTCAATTTGATACATTTCAAAAGAGGCGGGGTTGAAGCTCCCAAGCAAGTTCCCTATGACGAATCATTGGAAAAAGCCCGCGAAACCGGCCATGAAGGCAAAGTTTTGTTCGATTCCAGAAAAGCCCGTGAAGGACTGGAAGACGAACCGGTAAAAGAAGCCAAAAAACCTGTTGCGCAAGCTCAGGAACAGGCGCAGGCTCAGACGCAGCCTCAGCAGCAGGAAGGCGCCAACGTCGCCGAACCCGTAATTTATACCCCGGAAGGGACCCCGGTCGAAGACAATAAACGCGTTGAAAAAATCGTTGCCGAAAGCACCATGCCCGAAGGCGACGACGAAGAAGTAAAAGCCTTGAGAAGGGAAAGCATCAACGCGCAGGTTGACGCAATGACCAACTCCGTACTGGAAAAATTAAATTCCTATAAAGGTATTAATGTTTATATGCGCGGCGGAATGGTTGACGCGATTGATATGGAATCAAGCGCGATTTTCGCCGATGACGGCGTAACCTTCAAACCTGAAGCCAAAGAAATTTTGGATGAAGTTTACTCCCTTATGATACTCAGCGGTACGCCTTCTTTCGTACTTTTGCCGCCGGGCTCTTATACCGACAGCGTTTCAATACAGGGCGTAAGGCAGACCGTAGCTTTAAATTCTTACTTAATCAATATGGGCGTTTCCACGGCGAAGCTCAGCTTTAATATGGGCCTCACTACCGAACAACCCCCAGCCAAATTCAGCGATTTGGACGGCATTTCCATAGTGTTTGATTATACCGCCAAACCGAATTTGAAACTTAAAACCCCCGAAAAGAACACCCCGCCGGTGCTCAGCCTCGGCCTCTATCCGTTCAGGTCCATTACGCCTGATATGGACGAAGGCATGGTGGTGGATTTCTCGGTGGTGGAATCTTTCGCAAAAGTCGCCGATTGGACTTTGCAGATAGTGCAGCACGCCAAAGACGGCAAATACTATGTGGTAAGACAGCTTTCCGGCAGCGGCCCCGTTTACAGACAGATTTTCTGGAACGGAAAAAAACAGTATTTCGGCCAAATCCTGCCCATCGGCAATTACACCATAATTTTAAGAGCCAAAGACGTTGACGGCAGAGAAAAAATCGTAAGACGCAAAGTCGAACTCTTGCAGACCAAAAAAGCCGAAGCCAAACCGGCCAAAACCGCAAAAGGCGCAAAAGCCGCTGCGGCGGGGGAAAACTCCAAATTGGATTACACCAAAAAACGCCTTTGGAGCAAACCCGAAGCCATACGCAAATCAGGCGCGGACGCTTTGGCGGATGTTCCCGCGGAAGATAACTTCGCAATGGAACAACCGGCTTCAATGCCCGCTGACGATTTGGGGTTTGACACTTACGGCACGGACGCCTCGGCCGCAGTAAATGACGCCGCAGACGGAACCGCCGATTCATTTAATCAAGGCGGCGTTGACGGCGGAGTTCCCAGCACTGTAAATATGCCGGGTACCTCATATGACGTCAATGATCCGGACAATTATAATTATTAATAGGGGGGGCTGATGTCTTTTTCTTCTACGATAGACAGTTCCCTTGGTATCAAGAGAACCGATTATAAAGAATGTATAGGCATATACATATCTCTTACGGATGTGTATGTGGCCCAGGTGCGGGAAAAATCCGGCGGTTTGGAAATTGATTCTTTAATCAAGCTCCCGGTGGGGGAAATCCCGCCCGGAGTATTAAAACCGGCGGATTTAAACGAAGGCTTTTTCTCCACGCCCAAACATTGGCTGGATCCGATTAAGAAAATTATTGACAGCAAACAATGGGCCACTAAGAATGTGGTTGTAACGCTTGCTTCAAATTTCAGCATACACCGCCATTTCGTAATGCAGGATACGCCCAGAAGATACTGGAAGAACACCATTCCGCTTCAGGCGCGCAAGTATATACACTATCCTTTTGAAAGGGGCGTATCGGATTATTACGTTTATTCTTTTTACGCCGGGCTCAGCAAAGCCAAACACTTGGGCGTAGTCTTCTCTATGACTTCCGCCCGCATAGTGCAGATACTTGAATCCGGCATGAAGAGTATCGGCCTTAATTTGGTTGCGGTTGAAACTTCGCCTCTTTCAATTTACAGGCTTTTCAATCAAACCGATAAAGAGAACGTTTCCGGCAAAGGCTGTATTTATGCGAATTTCACCTCCCATACCGGGCAGTTTTTGTACGCTTTGAACAATGCTCCCGTCTTAATGCGCGAAGTGGAAGTGCAGAAAGCCATAGGCAACAGAAACAGGCTTGAAGTCAACAACTGCATGGATTTCATTTCCAAGCAGATAGAAAAGAACCCGTTTGAAGACGTGGTCGTCATTTCCGACGAGGCCGATTTTTGGGCGCCTATCTTGGAAAGCGAAGTAAAACGCCATGTCAGAACTTGGAAAATCTCCGATTTGTTCGGCTTTAAAGTTGAAGGTTTTGCGGAAATGGCCGCTATCGGGGCGTGCCTTAAATTTGTAAATAAAAACGTCCCGGATATAGACCTGTACCGCAAAAACAGATCGTCGGAAGAGGAAATCCGCAGCACTATAACTGTTTGGAAGCTTGCGCTCGTTTTGGTGGTTTTGCTTGTGCTGTGGTGCGGTTACGTTCAGATACGTTCCGTGATGAAGCTTAAAGCGCTTTCCTCCCAAACTTTTACCACCAATAACGATGTGGCGGACTTTAAAGGTTTGTACGCTTCCCAAATTAAGGAAAAGGTAAACTCTATGAGCAGAAAGTCTAAAGCCCTTTCCAAATTTTTGGACCCGGTCAATTATACGGAAAAGCTTTCTATCCTGCCGGATATTTTGCCGCAGGAAATGTGGCTTACCTCTTTGGATATTAAATATCCTTATGACACCGGCGCGTCAAAACTTAAAGAAAAAAGCTATATCCGCATGGAAGGCATTGCCAGCGTTTATTCTGGCAGGGAAAAGGAACTTGCGCTCGGAAACCGCTTCAGAACGGTGGTGGATTCCACCCCCGAAATGGCCGATCTCTGCAAAGGACGCGCGACGATATCTTACGACTTTTCGACCGCGCCTCTTAAACAGCAGCAGAAAGACTTTGTGCTGGGGACGAAATTCTCCTTAAAATGCGAAAAGGAGGATAAAAAATGAAATTTATTACTGACATGAAAGAAGGCTTGAACGACGTACAAAATATGTTGTTCGAGAAGAACTGGAATCCTTTTATAAGGCCGTTGGTTTTACTGCTGATAGTGTTTATAGCGGTATGGTATGTAAACGGAGTGGCGAGCTCAAAAGTATGGGAAGCCCAACGCAAAGTTGACGCTAAAAAAGCCGAAGCCGAAAGCGCGAAAGAATACGAAGATTCCAAAGCTTTGTACGAACGCCTTGTAAAGAGGCTGCCGGATTACAGTAAAAAAGACGAATGGCTTTTAAGCCAAATGCTGTCCTTTTTCAACAAAGTCGGCGTAGAACCGACCAGAACCGGCAGGCATATCCTTGACGAGGACGGGGATTTTACGCATTCTTCCGTAGACGTTAATTTGGAACTTACTTACGAACAGCTCGGCAAGCTTATCGAGCTGATAGAAAATAACGAGCATTTTATGCGTATTTCCAATCTGACCGTATCCAGGGCGGAAGGCTCTTTGGGCAGATTGCAGGCCGGTTTAAGAGTTCATACTTTGTTCTTAAAGGGCAATGAGTCCTCTAAATCTGCTAAATAGGCGGTGATTTTTATGAAAAAGAATTTACATATAACTCTTTTATTATCCGCGGTTTTGGGCGTTGCGGTTCTGCCTTTGTCGGCCCAGCAAAACAATGTTGTGGTTGACGGGAGCAGAAACTCCGATATAATCGAGCCGGTTGTAACGCCGGCGGTGCCCGTAAAAGCCGCAAAAGCCGTAGGCGGCGTTTCCGCGCCGGCAAAACAAGCCGCCGCGTCTAAAAAAGACGATAAAGAAACCGCGCCCCGCGTGGTTTTTGCGCCTACCAACGCAAGGGATCCTTTCCTTTCCAGGGAAGAGGTCGACTCCATTGAAAAGGCACGTCTTGCCGAGCAAAAAAGAATTGCGGACGAGCGTAAAAAACTTGAAGAAATGGAAAGACAGCGTCAGGCCGAAGCCGAAAGGCAAAGACAGCTTGAGGAAGAACTTAAGCGCAATCCCGCCCGCGCGATTATCAATAAGATAACTATTGACGGCATTTTGGGCACGGAAGCCATAGTCAACGGCGAAGTCGTCGGCAAAGGCGGCACCGTATTGGGCGCGAAGATCGTAAAAATTACCGATGATTCCGTCACCTTTGTCTATAAAGGCCAAAGATTTGTAAAGAAATTACCATTAATGTAGTTCGATTGGTTTAAATTAAGGAGGATGTTAATGAAGAATAGACTGGCTCTGTTCCTGGCGGTTGTGTTTGCCGGTTCTCAGGTAGCGGTACCTGTGGAAGCGTCTGCGCAAAGCTCCAGGCCTGAAGCAAAAGTTGCGGTAGTGGAAGATTTATCCTATGGGGATGAAAACACCGGGGCCCGCAAAGCGGTGTCCGGCGGGGAATCTGCCATCTACAAGCAGGCGGAGGATAATACTCCTCTCGACAGAAAAGTAACTATCAGGGTAAACAATGTGCCCATAGGTACTTTTTTAAACAGTATTTCGGCTCAAGCGAAGATTAACTTTATTATGGGCGAAGAATTCGCCGGTAAAAAAGTTTCCGCTTCTCTTGCAAACGTAACCGTTAGAGAAGCTTTGGACACTCTTTTAAGAGTTCAGGGCTTAACCTATCAGCGTATCGGCAAGAGCGACAGCTACGTCATCACCAAAAGATCCGACGAAGCTCCGGACGCCGTAACTAAAGTTTACACTTTAAATTATGTATCCTTGCAGCCTCAAAGCTCTATAGCTCAGGATATGAATAACATTATGCCTGCTGATACCACTTCCAGCAGCTTCTCCACTACCACCTCCAGCGTCAACGTATTTGACCCAGCAAGCGGCGGCGGAGCTGGCGGCGGTATGGATATCGGTATGCCCCCAGCGGGCGGAGCCGGCGGCGGAGATGGCGCCAGCGCCATTCTTTCCGTAATCAAGAGCGTACTTACCAAACAAGGTAAAATCGCCGTTGACGCCAGAACCAACAAGCTTATCATCACGGACGTGCCGGAAGTTTTCCCGCAAGTTGAAAACATTTTGGCCGAACTTGATATCAAAGCTCCTCAGATTTTGATTGAGGCTCAGGTAATAGAAGTCGGCAAGGGCAGCGGTTTGAACCTCGGTTTCAACTGGACCAACGAAAGCGGCACTTGGGCTTCGGCCAGCTTGGGCGGCGTTTCAGCCGTACCTTGGGATTGGTTGGGCGGCAGCAGCAACTTCTGGAAATGGCTCGGCGCGAACGGCGACGGTGAAGGCAACCCCGCCTACGGCAGCACCATCAACGAAGGCAATTCCGAAGGCGGTATTTCCGCTGATTTCGGCGGCTTCTCGGTAGCTTTCCAGGCCATGCTCAGCAAGAACGAATCCAGAATGCTCGGCAAACCTAAAGTAATCACCATGAACAACAATCCCGCGATTATCACTTCTTCAAGGGATGCTTCAATCGGTACGATTACCAAAGAAACCAGCGGTTCTTCCACCAGCTCCACTTCCGGCAATGAAAGAAGAAGAGTCGGTTTAACCTTAACGGTAACTCCGCAGGTCAACAAAGAAGGCTATGTAACCTTGACGGTCGCTCCTTCCTATTCTGATTTGACCCCTTCGGAAACGGGCGATTCTTACGATACCGTAACCCGCGCCGTATCCACGCAGGTCAGAGTAAAGAGCGGTCAGACGGTCGTACTCGGCGGTTTATTGCAGTCCGTTGAGAAAGAAACGGTAAGGAAAGTTCCTTTGCTCGGTCAAATCCCGGTAATCGGCTGGTTCTTTACCAATAAAACAACCTCAAAGAGCACTACGGACTTGGTCGTATTCTTGACCCCGACCGTGCTTGCAGAGTAGTTTGAAGATTATTTAGATTATTATTTGAAGGATCGTTTTTATGGCTAAAAAGCTTACGGATATATTAAAAGAGCAGGGCAAGCTGACTGAAGAAGGTTTGGCTAAAGCTACATTGCATTCAAACCAAACCGGAGTTTCGGTCCCGGACGCATTGGTTGCGTTGGGCATAGTTAAGGAAGAAGACATTACAATAGCCGTTTCAAAACAGCTGGCGGTTCCTTACGCCAGTAAGGAAAACGGCGTATTGGTGCCCGAAAAAGACCAAAACCTTGCTTCCATAATATCCGAGAAGTTCGCCAGAGAAAACCTTATCCTCCCGCTTTTTGCGGAAGACGGTTCCTTGGCCGTGGCCATGAACGATCCTTCAAACGTATTTTTGCTTGACAACTTAAAAATGATGACGGGTATGTCGATACAGCCCTTCATCGCCAGCAAAAGCCAGCTGTTTTTGGCTTTGGATAATTTCTATACCAAGAAAAATATCCTGGAAGAAGTAATTTCGGAAAAAGAAGAGGACAGCGCCGTCGCTTTAGACAGCAAAGACGGCTTGGACGAACTTACCAACGTAGACGGTAAAATCGACTTGGATAAGGAAAGCGCTACTGGCCCCGGCTCGCATTACATCAAGATGGTAAACGTCATCTTAAGGCAGGCCATGAGCGAGCGCGTTTCCGATATTCACTTGGAAATTTTTGACGAGCGCGTCAGCTTGCGTTTCCGTATCGACGGTTCCTTGTATGAAAGGACCTCTCCTCCGAAAGAGGCGGTAAACGCGATTATTTCCCGTATTAAAATTTTGTCCAAATTGGACATCGCGGAAAAACGTCTTCCGCAGGACGGAAGCTTCGCCGTAAAATATCATAACAGAACGGTCGAGTTCCGTGTGTCTGTATGTCCTACGGTATTCGGCGAGAAATTGGTTATTCGTATTTTGGATAAAGGTACGGGGGATCTTAACGTCGACAAACTCGGTTTTGAACCCAGACAGAAAAAGGACTTCCTTGAAGCGGCCTCCATGCCGCACGGTCTTATCTTTTTGACCGGCCCCACCGGCTCCGGTAAAACAACCACTTTGAACGCGGTGCTCAGCACTATCAAATCCCCGGAACTTAACTTTATGACTTTGGAAGACCCTGTCGAATACAAACTTGACGGTATCAGCCAGGTGCAGGTTAAATCCCAAATCGGTTTGACTTTCGCCGCAGGTCTGCGTTCTTTCCTGCGTCAAGACCCGGACGTCATTCTCGTCGGTGAGGTCCGCGACTCCGAAACCGCCGAAGCCTGCTTAAAGGCTGCTATGACGGGTCACTTGGTGCTTTCCACCTTGCACACAAACGAGGCTATCGGCGCAATACCGCGTCTTACCGATATGGGTATTGAGCCTTTCCTTTTGGCCAGTTCTTTGGGCTTGGTGGCCGCCCAGCGTCTTATCAGGGTGTTATGCCCTTATTGCAAAGTTCCTTATTTGCCCACCCAAGACGTTATTGATCAAATATCCAGGGAATCAATGCTGCCGGAAAGGGATAAATCGACTTGGACTTTCTTTAAAGCCGCCGGATGCCCCAAATGCGCCGGTACCGGCTATAAAGGCAGAAGAGCGATTTACGAGGTCTTCAAAATCAACGAAGCCATGCGCAACGTTATTTATAAGACCAAAGATTTAATAGAATTAAGAAAAGCCGCCATGTCAACAGGCGCGTGGAATTTAAGATCCAGCGGCTGGCGTAAAGCGGTAAGGGGCATTACTTCGGTTGAAGAAGTGCTCTCGGTAACGACTTCGGAAGAATAATTAACTTAAAGGGGTTTTATCTATGGCAAGATTTAATTATGTAGCCCAGGACAACAGCGGCAGAAACTATAAAAGCCACGTGGACGCCGCCACCAAAGAAAAGGCCTTGGAAATTCTGCAGGCCAAAGGCATTTTCGTTATAGAAATTACGCCTGTAGTCAAAAAGAGCCTTTTTGCTTCATTCGGGCAGGCCAGCATTAACGCCGGTTCCGTAAAAGTTCCCGGGCACGTAAAGGCTTTCTTCGCAGAGCAGCTGGCAACGCTTATCGCAGGCGGCGTGCCTTTGGTAAGAGCTATTTCTCTGTTGGGCGAGTTTTCCACCGATAAACAGTTGGGCCCGGTGCTTTTAAGCGTGGCGCGCGACGTCGCCGGCGGTAACAGTCTGCACGGCGCATTGGAAAAATTCCCTAAAATATTTGACCATACTTGGCTGGCCATGATTCAGGCCGGCGAGGTGGGCGGACATCTTTCCGAGGCTTTGCTGCAAATCGCCAAATACGTAAAATCAACCGAAGCTTTAAAGAGCAAAATTATTACGGCTATTACGTACCCGGCGATTTTGTTCCTTATGTCCGTGGGCGTGTTGATTTACTTCGTGGTAGGAATCGTACCGACTTTCGCCACAATCTTTAAGGATTTCGATATGGAACTGCCGGCTATTACGCAGTTGGTTTTGACTATATCCAATGTCGTAAGGAACCATATCATTCTGCTTATATTGGGCATTCTTGCCGTATTGGGCGCGTTTTATATGGCAATTCACAACCCTATCGGCAGAAGGGTCTGGCATAAATTCCACATCAGCATGCCGATATTCGGCAACTTTATAAGCAATATTTATTTTGAAAGATGTCTTTCCACAATGGCTACGCTTCTTAACAGCGGCGTAAGTATTATCAACGTTTTGGGCGTTATGGAAGAAGCTTTTGAAAGCAATGTTGTCATAAGGGACGCCATCGTTGAGGCCAAAAACGGCGTAACTTCCGGCAAAAGCATTTCCGAATCTTTCAGAAAGACCAAAGTTTTCCCCGGCCTTATGACGGAAATGATGTTGATGGGCGAAGAATCCGGCCGTCTGCCGCATATTATGGAAACGCTTTCAAAATTCTATACGGAACAAATCAACCAGTTTATTGCGCGTTTCTCGGCCTTGATCGACCCTATCCTCATCGTGGGTATCGGTGCGATTATCGCCGTGGTAGTGCTTTCAATCTTCATGCCTATATTCAAAATGTCCCAAATCGGTATGGGTTAATCGGGGGGATTATGAGAGGCGAAAAAGGTTTTACTTTCGTAGAAGTGCTGGTTATAGTCGTTTTGATAGCGATTATATCTTTGGTTGCCGTGCCTTCTTATAAAAAAGGATTGGAAACCTCAAAGAACAATCAGGCTAAAGGAAGATTGGTTGAGGTCGCCAACGCCGCCAGGCTTTATAATGAAGACGCAAGAGGTGCGGATCAAGTCGCCGGCAAGTTCGGTACGCCTGTAAGCGGCTACCGCGATCCTTCGGTGTTGTTTTATTCTACGCCGGACGGGACCGAAGCCGAAGCACACAAAGCTTACGCTTATCTTAAAGACCCGGAGTCTTTCAGCGGGACTTCTTTCAGAGGATATGAGTATTATATCTGCACTCCGGATAAGGCTGACGCCGCATGCGGCGGGGATATAAACGTTATCGCGATTATGACTCCCGGCCAGAATATAACAGATACGCGTTATCTCGGGAAGGTGTGGAAGATATCCAACCAAAATCCCGGCAAAGTCGTAATGAGCAGCGCTTCATAAATACGGTTTTATCGTTATAATATAAATAACAAGGATTATTATGGGAAAGAAAGGTTTTACATTGGTTGAAGTTTTGGTGGCTATAATCATAATTATGATACTTGCCACTTATTCCGTTCTTAAATATACGGAAACTATTTACGAAGGGAAAAATAAAACGGCGAAAGCTCAGATGGAAGTTATCGCCGGGGCTTATAAAAGATATTTAATGGAATACCCGGATGCTCCTTTAAACGGCGCCGTAGGTTATAACTCAACGAACTCTGTCTGCGTAGTCGACTCGGTTTCTTTCCCTTGCGGTAAGCCTAATTTGGACGGTATTGATTATACTATTACTCTCGGTACTCCTGCGGATAATCCTTCATGCGGCAACAGCCTTGCTACAATGACCCCGAAAGCCGGAAGAAAGGTCGGGGAGAAATATTCCGAGTCCGGCTACTGCGCATATATAGACAGATACGGGAGGGCGGCAGATGGCAGCAATTCCTAATAAAAACGGTTTTACATTGGCTGAGCTTTTGGTTGTCATGGTAATTTTGGCTTTGCTTGCGGCCGTCAGCACTCCCTTTATAAAAGGTTATATGAGGGACGCCGAGAACGGCAGGGCCAAATCGGCTTTGATTCAAATAGCGGAAGCTTATAAGAATTTTAAAACCGATTATCCCAATGCGACGATATCGGGGCAGGTAACGGCAGAAAGCCGCGGCGCATGCGGTGATAATGCCATAAGTTACAAAGGCGGCAATGAAGCCGATGTTTTGGTTAATTGTAAATACTTAAGGCCTATAAAATGGAGCAAAATGAAGTATACTTTTAACGTCGGCGGAAGCTGCGGAGCCTGCTCAGTTTCCCACGCTTCAATGACCGGCACCGACAGCGGCGGGGACTATGCATCACCTTATTGCGCCTGTGTGGACGAATACGGCAATATTAAAGATTCTTTAAGCAATCAATAGTAAACGGGAATAAATTATGCTGAATAAAAAAGGTTATACGATAGTTGAGGGTATAATAGCAATGTTGCTCGTGGCTATAATGGTCGGGGGTATATTTACCGCGCTGATGGCTTCAAGGCGCGCCATAATTGAGCCCAGCTACAGGGAAGAAATGCTTTATGCCGTAGAAAGCCTTTCCAACCAATTAAAGAATTATGTGGATGCGGAAGGTGCGGTGGCTTCCTTATGCGGAAGCACTACTCCTTTGGCCAACGGCGACCATGATTGCAGCAGCATGCTGCCGGATGTATGCAGGACTGACGGCGGTTATAACTCCAGCCTTACCTATAACGTAAGCGGCCTTTCCGTCACCGGCGGCACCGGCGGTTTTTCGCCGACGGTCAATCAGATTAAAATAAATATTGTTTGTAACGGTGAAGTGTTATGAAAAACAATAAAGGTTTTACTTTAATGGAATTATTGGTGGCCGTTTTTATAGCCAGCATGGTTACTATCGCTTTAATGACGATATGGAAAGCTTCTTCCATGCAGACGTCCCAAGGTCAGCGTCAAAGCATTATAAGAAACAACCTGTCTATTTTAATGAGGGCTCTGCACAGGGATATAACAGAGTCCGATTTGATTTTGGCGCCGACTTCCGGCCAGTCGGGCGGTTTAATAGTGGCCGCGCGCAATGCTTATTTGGTGAAGGAAGGCGTCAGCTATTATGTAATGCCGAATACTGTTTCTTACAGTAAAGATCCTGAAGGCGTGCAAATTGAGAGCGAACCTATAGCTTTTGCATATTGTCAAGAGGGCAATACGATAAGACGCTCTTCCGAGATAGCCCTTAAGGAACTTGAAAAGAGCAGTTTGGAAAGAAGTTCTTTGGTTTCCTCTCTTGAAAGCGAATGTTCGTCCGGGAAAATTTATATGGACTATGTTCCGTCTTCCGGTTTTGATATTTCGACTTCGGATAATATCAATTATACCGTTTCGATAGTGGTCCATAAAAATTTTGAAGGGAGCGAAACCCCGCCCGTACATGTAGAAATGGAAAAAGTCTTTACCAAAGCGGGGGGCGCATAAAATGAATATATTTAATAAAAAGGGTTCAGCTTTAATGCAAGTAATGGTTTTGGGCAGTATTATAGCCGCCATTATCGTTATGCTTATGCGCTTTTCTTTGGGGCGCACCAGCAATATGTTAAAGACAAAACGCGTAGTAGCTTCCAAAGCTTACGCAGAAGGTTGTATCGCCCAGTATAACGCCATAGCCGTTGAAAGAGCCATGGCCGGGGTTCCGCCTGTAATTGACGGCAACAACCAAGAAAAATTTACTTGCACTATTGACGGTAACTCAACTGACATATATATAAAATGGGGTTCAACTACGACCGGTTTGGGAAATATTAATTTTTATATAGATACCACTCAGTTCCAATAATAAATCTGCTCAGGCGGTATAATGCGAAAAATACAAATCGGCGTCGTTTTTTTATCCGCAGTAATGTGCGCTTTCTTCGCGCTTCCCGTTTTTGCCGAAAGCGAAAACTTGGAAGGGAGTTTTTTGGAAAAGGCCCGTAAGGTGCAATCGGGCGGTGGGGGAGAGCGTAAAACTCAGGCTTTTCCTCAGCCTGTTGATAATAAGGATACCTATTCTATAAAATCTTCAACGTTAAGCTTGATAAGAACGGGCAAGGAACAGCCTGCCGCAGTTTATAACGAAACCGACTGCGAAGAAAGCGATTGTGAAGCCCCAAAAACTCAATCCGCCGCAGTGAATACGGATAAGCCGAACGCCGCCGCTTCCGTAAAAAAACCTCAGTTTAAGAAAGAACTCGCCCCCGCGCCTGAGCCCGGGCGGAACGTAAAATGGATAGACAGCTCAAGCCGTAACTTCGTAATAAAAGTAGAGCCGCAGACCAGCGGCGTTATGACGCCGAACCTGGGCATGAAGTTTGAAACGGTTCATCAATCTTTGGGCAAAAACATACCTTGGATGATGTCGGGCAAAGCCAAAGTATACGTATATCAAAACAGGCAGAGTTTCTTAAAGAACGAGCCCGTGGCGAGCAGCTGGTCGGGCGCGTTTTTCTCCCCGTCGGAAGACAGAATCGTAATGTATGACGACCCTAAAAACACCTCTAAAATGATAGAGCAGTTTACTCACGAGCTTACCCACCTGTTTGTTGAGGAATTTTTTAATCCTCCTTCGGAAGGTTATAAACTTGAACCTCCTGTTTGGCTTAACGAAGGCTTGGCCGTTAATATGGAGGATATCGCCTCAAACAGTAAAGGGGGCGTATGGGCCAGCGATTTGGTTGTAATAAATATTTTAAGCGACAGCGAGAAGAAAAAACTTCTCTCCCGTCTTAGAAGCGGGCAGGGCCTAAGCGCGCAGGAAAAGCGCGCCGCGGCGGCCAATATGGTATCTGCCAAGACGGTGGCTTTTACCAAATTCTCTGATTTTATTAAAAATAGTTCCTATGACATAGCGGAGCAAAAGGGCGATGTCGAAAATTGGTATTTTCAGGCTTATGCCATGGTAAGATTTTTGTTCCGAACAAAAAATTCCGCCTATCCGGATAAAAGAATGCAGTTTGAGCAGTTTACCAAAATGCTTAAAACTTTTGAGGATAAAAAAGACGCTAAAGGCAATGTCGTACGCGACGCTTCCGGCCGTATTGTCAAGAAAAGGATATCCACCGAGGCCGCCCTTAGGAAAGCTTACGGCTTTAGGGATATTAACGATTTTGAAAATAAGTTTTGGAAGTGGCTTATACCTATGCAGAGGCAGGAACGCCAGAAGATAAATAATATGAACCCTTAGAGGGAGGGCGGTTAAAGACGGGGAATTTTCTGTTTATTCGGTCTAAGTTGCGTTCTTTTTGCTGGCAAGCTATAATATTTAGGTAAATTGCGGTTCTTTCCTCGCATGATATTGCGCTCTCAAGGCTAACAGACTTCCGTATTTGGCCGCCTTTGTGTTTTTTGCTCGGTCTATATTTATTTTTCACGGTTAGCACTTTGTCGCTTTTGGGCGGCTTTAAATTTTTTCTTCGCTTAAATACCGCGGCGGCAGAGCCGCCATCGTTCTAGGTATTCTGCGCTTAGAATAAAATTAAAATCCGCTCCAAAATCAACAAACCACGCTATTTATATACTCGCATAGTTTTTACTCGCTTTATGTTAAGTCCTCATGTATTTTTTCCTCGCGTGAAATGCTATTCTCACGGCTAGCAGACTTCCGCATTTGGCCGTCTTTGCATTTTTTTCCTCAGTCGGATACTGCGCGCCCTGCGGGCGCATCATGCTTAGTATACCTCCTTCTTCAAAAATACAAATCCAGCTCAAATTCGTAAGTCCACGCAGGTTATATTCTCACGCATTTTTACTCGTGTTAAGTTGCGCTCTTACGGCTAGCAATTTTC
>NZ_CALGEO010000012.1:0-17884 GCF_937881865.1 Candidatus Proelusimicrobium excrementi | reverse complement strand
CCGGGAATAAAGCGCCGGAAGAGGACGTATAAACCTTGTCGCCCGCGGAAATATTGCTTTCCAAAGGCAGATATTTAAGATTTACGCCGCTGTTGCCGTCGCCGGAAACAAGCCCTTCAAAACCCGTTTTTTCAACGCGGGCCGCGGCGGAAAAATCCTCATCGTTCAGTAAAAGAACTTTGGCGGTTTTGGGCGTAACTTCTATTACGTTGCCCGCCAAACCGGCTACGCCTTCCCGTATGGCCATTGCCGGGGAGCGCAAAGCGACGCCGTCGTCGGAACCTTTATCAATTATAACGCTTCCGCGGCGGGAGGGCTCCCTATAAGCCACTTTGGCCCATATACCGTTCCATTTATTCTGTTTGGATATATTTAAAGCCGAGGTAAGGCGTTCGTTTTCCTTTTCAAGGCTTTCCAATCGCGACATTTGTATTTTTAAAAGGGAAAGTTCTTCCCTTAACGAGGCATTATCATCGGCGACGGTCAGCAAATTGCCGACGGTGTCGTTGACTCCGCCCAAATACTGGGTTACCCCGTGCGCCGCCCTCAGCTGAGGAATAAAAATATAAGAAAGCAGCATCCTAACCGAATTTACCGGCATTTGCAAAGGAAGCAGTATAATCAAAAGAGAAATTATCACAAAAACACAAGGCAGTATTTTTGAGTAACCTCTTTCATAAGCAGTCAAATTCTTTTTTTTCTTTTCCATAATTACTTTAAAAACCGGCCGTGAACCAATAAATCAAGCCGCAGACATATAAAAATATATAAGAAATAAGGTTCGCTTTAAAAAGCGACTCCCGTATTAAAACTTTGTCATAGCTTTTATGAAACAATAAATACATAACTCCGTATTCTATCAGCCATGACGATAAAAAGAAATACAGCATTATCACCGTAAAAGCCGAAGGAACAAGCCACCAGGCGTCTTCATAAGGAATAAGCCAAGGCGCCTGCACCACCGCGGCGTACAGTTTGCGGCCAAATCCGTTAAGCCCGTAAGGCGTGCCTCCGCCAAATATCATTTGTACGCCCAAGGCGGCAAGCCAAGTTAAAGGCACGCCTAGCAAAGCAGATACCAAATTGGCGCCCAAAACTCCGCAGAATAATTTTTTTTAAAGAGCAATTTTAAAACTTTTACGAAGATAGAAAAACTCTATAAATATTACCGGAATAAAAGCCGCCATAAAGCCGGGATAAACCACAAACAGCATAGGCAAACCGGCATTTGCCCATAACGGCAGAGCCGCAAGCATAAAACAGCAAAACAATAAAGGACGTTTAATAAGTTTGTCTAAAAACATATATCAATCCGACGGCGGCCTTTTGTGCCGGTATTTTGCGCCGATATTATAAGTTTAATCGGTTTTATTATGCAGCCTATATTATGCAGCCTAAACGGATTGCAATACACCGATTAAAGCCCGTATAAGCCGTATAAAAAAACTTAATCCTTTGTGCAATCCAAACAGGTTTTAACATCTTTAAAAGAAATAAAATCCCAATAAAGCCAAAAGCGGGGGCCTCCTTATTAAGGCGGCTCCCGCTTAAGATTATAAAAAAGACCTTAAAGGAATTTTTTAAATTTACCTTCTGCAAGGAATTCCAAATATTTGCCTGTGCCCAAAGCCACACAGCTTAAAGGATCTGCGGCTCTGTGAACGGGAATATCGGTTTCTTTGCGGATAAGCTCGGTAATGCCTCTTAAAAGCGATCCGCCGCCTGCCACCACCAAACCGCGGTCAACCAAATCCGCAGCCAGTTCCGGCGGGGTTTCCTCAAGAGTGCTTTTTACAAGCTCGACTATGGCCCTTACGGGTTCAAGCAGAGCCTGCCTTATCTCCTCGGAAGTTACCGACATAGTGCGGGGTAAGCCTTGCGTTTGGTCCCTTCCTTTTACTTCCATGGTTTTTTCCTCTTCAAGAGGATAAACCGAACCGATATTGATTTTAACGTCCTCAGCGGTGGTTTCACCGATGATTAAGTTATATTTCTTTTTAAAATATTGGACAATGCAGTCTGTAATTTCATCGCCTGCGATATCAATGGATTTCGCCACTACCATGCCGCCAAGAGATATTACCGCTATCTCCGTGGTGCCACCGCCGATATCAACTATCATGCTGGCGTGCGGTTCCGTTATCGGCAAGTCCGCACCCATGGCCGAAGCCATAGGCTCTTCAATCAAATAGACTTCCCTCGCACCGGCCTGCTTTGCGGCGTCTTCCACCGCTCTGCGTTCCACGCCGGTTATGTCCGAAGGTATACCGATAACGATTCTCGGCCTGAGTAAGCTTTTCCTTGTGTGTACGCTCCTGATGAAGTACCTTATCATTTCCTGAGTTACTTCAAAATCGGCTATGACGCCGTTCTTCATCGGACGTACTGCGACTATATTCGCGGGTGTCCTGCCGAGCATCTGCTTGGCTTTGCTGCCTACAGCTTTTACTTCGCCGCTGTCCCTGTCTAAAGCTACTACGGAAGGCTCTCTGAGCACGATGCCTTTGTCTTTTACATATATAAGACAGTTGGCCGTGCCCAGGTCCATTCCCATATCATTAGAAAGCAGTCCGCCCAAATAGTCTATCAACATGATTAGTCCACCAGTTTGATTACCGCTACTTCGGCGTTGTCGCCTTTCCTGATGCCGGCTCTGTAAATGCGGGTGTAACCGCCGTCTCTTTTGGCATATCTTTCGGAAAGGACTTCCACTAATTTTTTATAGGCCACTTTATCGTTTACCGCGTTTTTAAGGGCAAGTTTTTCCCCGTTTTTCGCTAAAGTGATGAGGCCTTCCACCTCGCGCCTTACTTCTTTGGCTTTGGGTAAAGTGGTTTTAACTTCTTCATGCAAAACTATGCTTACCGCCATATTGGAGAGCATCGCTTTTCTGTGGGAGGTTGTCTTACCCAATTTACGGTATCCCGTATTTTTAATCATAGCTAAATTACTCCTTAATCTATCTTAAAACTTCATGCCGAGATGAAGGTTCATATCGGCCAGTTTAGCCTTAACTTCGTCAAGCGATCTCGCGCCGAAGTTCTTAACCATCTTAAGCTGCCCTTCCGTTTTGGCGACCAAGTCGCGCACGGTTTTGATATCTTCGGATTTAAGGCAGTTGAGTGATCTTGAAGAAAGCTCAATCAGGTCCACCGGCTGGTCCAAAATTTCGTCCAGCTTGTCATTGCCGGCCGCAGGGGCGGCGGCTTCTACGGGTTCGGCTTCTTCCACAGCCGGGATTTCTTCGCCCTCTATCGTAAAGATGTGCAAAGATTGGGATAATCTTACAGCAGCTTTATGAAGAGCGCGCCTCGGCTCCAAGGTGCCGTCGGTGGTGATTTCAAGGATAAGCCTGTCATAGTCGGTTTTCTGGCCGACACGCGCCGGTTCTACGTCGTAATGAACCTTAAGTATCGGGGAGAAAATTGAATCTATCGGCATAAAACCGACAGGCCTCGTGGCTTTAACGTCTTCTTCGCCGTAGCCTTTGCCTCTTGAAATTTCAATCTCCATTCTGATTGCTCCGCCGGCTTCCAAAGTAACGATTTCCAAATCTTTATTGATGATTTCGACGCCGTTGACTTCTTTTATGGAAGCGGCCGTTACCACGCCGGGTTTATCGGCTTCAAGCGTTAAGTATTCTTTTTGGGAGCCTTCCATTTTTACTCTTAACTTTTTAAGGTTAAGAAGTATTTGTATAACATCTTCCCTGACGTTGGGAATGGTGCTGTACTCATGGGTTGTACCTTCCACCTTTACGGCCGTTACGGCCGCGCCTTCCAGGCCGGAAAGTAAAATCCTCCTTAAAGAATTACCTACGGTATGGCCCAAACCCGATTCATAAGGTTCAGCTATGAATTTGCCATAAGTGGCGCTTTCCTGCTCTGCTTTAATTTCCTTAGGTAACACTAAATTTTCAAAAGCCATTGTTCCTCCAAATTATTTGGAATAATGTTCTACGATCAACTGATCATTGACCGGGTAGCTGCTTTCGCTTCTGTCCGGCCACCTGAGCAGCGTGGCTGTATTCTTGCTGGCGTCAAATTCAATAAAGCTCGGGCGAAGCGCGCGTTTTTCCGCATCTTCCAAGCCCTGTTTTACCATAACGCTCGCGGCAAGTTTGGAATCTAAGGAGATTTTATCCCCTACTTTTACCTGATAAGAAGGAACATTCACCACTTTGTCATTGACTTTAATGTGACCGTGCAAAACGATCTGCCTCGCGCCTCTTAAAGAGGAAGCGAAACCGATTCTCTTTACCACGTTGTCAAGCCTGGTTTCCAAATATTTAAGGAACTGTTCGCCGGTCTGTCCCGTGGATTTGGTGGCCTTTTCAAAAAGATTGGCAAAGGGAACTTCCGTCATGCCGGAAATAAATCTGGCTTTTTGCTTTTCATGCAAGCGGACGGCGTATTCGGATAATTTGGCTCTTCTCTGCATACCTTTGCCTTTTTTGGTGCTGGCAAGCTTATCCATTACGCAGTTGCTGTAGCATTTCGTACCCTTTAAAAATAATTTACAAGCTAATTTTCTGCATTTTTTGCAGCTCGGTCCTGTATATCTTGACATATTACTATACTCTCCTGGCTTTCGGTGGTCTGCAACCATTGTGCGGTATCGGCGTTACGTCTTTAATTGAAGTAACGATAAGCCCTGCCTGCTGCAAAGCTCTTACTGCGGTTTCCCTGCCCTGGCCGGGGCCGCATACCTTAACGGCAACTTCCCTCATACCGAGGGCGACGGCCTTTTCGCCTACTTTATTGCAGGTTATCTGCGCGGCGAAAGGCGTACCTTTTTTGGTGCCTTTAAAACCGTGTGAGCCGGAGGTGGACCATACGATGGTGCCGCCTTTATCGTCGGTTACGGTTACGATCGTGTTGTTGAATGAGCAGCTTATGTGCACTACGCCGTGGGCAGGCGCTTTAGCTGCTTTTTTCTTCGCCTTGCCGGCTGCGGCCGGGGCGGCTGTGGTATTGGTTTCTTTCTTAATTTCTTCTGCCATGTTTTTACCTGACTTTTAAAATTTTATGCTGCTTTTACTTTTGCGCCCACCGTTTTTCTGCGGCCGCGTCTGGTTCTGCTGTTGGTTTTGGTTCTCTGCCCGCGCGCGGGGAGGTTCCTTCTGTGTCTGTTGCCTCTGTAAGAACCGGTTTCAATCAGCCTGTGGATGTTCTGCGCAACTTCGCGCCTGAGTTCACCTTCAACTTTATATTCTTTCTGTAAAATGGTGTTAAGCAAACCGGCCTGCTGTTCGGTTAAGTCTTTAACTCTGGTGGAAGCTTCTATCTGGCCCGCCAATTTTACTAAGATTTCATTGGCTACTTTGGGGCCGATACCATAGACATACTGCAATGCAATGTCTATCCTTTTGTTCTTTGGTAAATCTATACCTGCGATTCTTGCCATATTGTATTAAGACTCCTGTTTATTAACCTTGGCGCTGTTTATGCTTAGCTATGGGGCATACTACGCGCACTACACCGTTACGTTTAACGATTTTGCACTTCTGACATATCTTTTTTACGCTTGCTCTGACTTTCATTTATTTCTCCCGGTAGATTATTCTGCCTTTGGTTAAGTCGTAGGGGGAAAGTTCAAGTTTGACTTTATCCCCGGGCAGTATTCTGATATGGAACATTCTCATCTTTCCTGAGATATGACCTAAAATAACTTTACCCCCCGCTATTTCCACTTTGAACATAGCGTTTGGCAAAGCTTCCAATATTTTACCTTCTACTTCTATTTTATCACTCATACTTGCCCTCGGGCTTCAATCCTCCGTTTTAACTTTCTCCTTTAGCATCGGGCCTTATTTGCCGGCATTAAGCCGTCAGTATAAGGTGTCCGTTTTCGGTTACCGCGACCGTATGCTCAAAATGGGCCGACAAACTTCCGTCGGACGTAACAACGGTCCAGTCATTGTCTAAAACTTCTACTTCATCTCCACCTAGATTAAGCATGGGCTCTACCGCGATGACCATACCCGCTTTAAGTATCGGGCCCGTGCCTTTCCTGCCATAATTAAGCACGCAAGGGTCTTCGTGTAATTTACGGCCGACTCCGTGGCCGCAATAGTCCCTGACTATACCCAGCTTACCTTCTGCAGCATAAGTTTCCACCGCATGCGATACATCGCCAAGATGTATGCCCGGCTTTATAAGCTCTATTGCTTTATGAAGCGCTTTCTTGGTTGTACCAAGAAGCCTTTTAGCCTCGCCTGAAACTTTACCTACAGGTACGGTGAGAGCCGAATCAGCGTGAAATCCGTTTAAATAGGCGCCAACATCTATACCGATGATATCGCCTTCTTTAAGTATTCTCTCTTTGGAAGGTATCCCGTGAACGACTTCCTCATTAACGGAAGCGCAAATACTGCCCGGGAAACCGCCGTAGCCGAGAAATGACGGCACCGCTCCGGCAGACCTTATAATTTCTTCCGCAATTTGATCCAGTTTCCAGGTAGACACGCCCGGAACCGCCTCAACTTGCATAGTTTTCAGAACTTGAGAAACTACTTTGCCTGACGCAAGCATTTTTTCTATTTCTTCGCTGCTCTTTAATTCTATCATTTTTCTTCACCTTTTGACAGCCCTAATACCGCAACGATTTCCGCAAAGACCGAATCTATGCTTTTGCTTCCGTCAACAACTTTGCATATACCGCTTTTTTTGTAATACTCTATAAGCGGCTGAGTTTCTTTATGGAAAACCTCAAGCCTGTGCCGCGCGCTGTGTACGTCATCGTCGTGCCTTATATAAAGTTCGCCGCCGCATTTAGTACACTTGCCGGTATAATCCGGCGCGTAGATATTATAAACGGCTCCGCATTCTTTGCAGACTCTGCGCGAAGTAAGCCTTTTAAGGACTTCCTCCTCGCTGAGATTCAACAAAACGGCGGCGTCTACTTTGCCGCCATGGAGCGCCAAATATCGGTCAAGGGCTTCGGCTTGGGCCAAAGTTCTGGGGAAGCCGTCAAAAATTACGCCGCGTTTTTCGTCCTTAATCGCATTAACCAAAATATTAATGATTAATTCGTCGGACGCCAAATTGCCGCTGTCTATAACCGCTTCCACTTCTTTACCTAAAGGCGTGCCCAAGGCGATTTCGTGACGGATAAGGTCACCCGTCGAAATATGCCTGAAATTATATTTTTCTACGAGTTTTCCAGCCTGAGTGCCTTTTCCGGCCCCCGGGAAACCAAGCAAAACAATATTCATTTACACACCTTCTTTTTTTACTACCGGCTGATTTACAGCCTTTTCTTACGATATCCGGCCCCGATACTGAAGGCCGGACATCATTTGTTACATCAAATTTATTTTTTGCAAACGCCGTTTAAGAAGTAAACTTAAACAGACTTTGCGGTTTGCAAGTATTTTGCGGATATTTTTAATTCCATTAAAACAAGGATTGCTTTTAAGCGCAAAGCGTTTTGTATCCTAAGTTTAAAAAATTAAAAAGAACGCAAAAGACGAAACAAACTTATTCGCCTACATTGAACCAGCGGCCTTTAATACCGCGCCCTTTCATCAAAGGCTGGTAATTGTGGGCAAGCAAATGGGCCTGCACCTGGCCGACCGTATCCAAAGCTACGCCGACAACGATCAGCAAAGCCGTGCCGCCGAAGTAGAAAGGAACGTTGAATTTGGCTCTCAAGAAGTCCGGCAAGACGGCTATCGCCGATACAAACAAGGCTCCTGAAAGAGTAATTCTGTTCATTACCCATTCAATGTATTTTTGGGTGGGTTCGCCCGGACGTATACCGGGAATGAAACCGCCCCACTTCTTCATGTTTTCGGCCATGTCTTTAGGATTAAAGGTCATGGAGTTATAGAAATAACAGAAGAAGATGATTAAAGCCACATAAACTACCATATAAGTAATATGGCCGCGGCCCATCCAATCCATAACGACTTGGGCCCAATGAGCTTCCGGCATAAACTGCGCTATGGTAAGCGGCATTGAAAGAATAGACATCGCAAAGATTACCGCAATAACGCCGGATTGGTCTATTTTCAAAGGAAGATAGCTTGTTTTGCCGCCGTACATCTTGTTGCCCACCATGCGTTTGGCATACTGTACGGGGATTTGCCTTTGGGCGGTTTCCACCCAAACGACCAAACCCATAATAACAGCCACCAAAGCTATTATGATAAGCGCGGTAAGAAGCTGCATTTCTTCGCTTCTGACAAGCTCCACCAAAGTATAAATGGCCGAAGGCAGACGTTCAACGATACCGGCAAAGATGATAAGCGATATACCGTTGCCGATACCCTTTTCCGTCATTTGTTCGCCCAGCCACATAAGGAACATAGTGCCGGCCGCCAATGTGAGCGTAGTGGTTAAAAT
Organism: Candidatus Proelusimicrobium excrementi; assembly: GCF_937881865.1. Taxonomy (NCBI): domain Bacteria; kingdom Pseudomonadati; phylum Elusimicrobiota; class Elusimicrobia; order Elusimicrobiales; family Elusimicrobiaceae; genus Candidatus Proelusimicrobium; species Candidatus Proelusimicrobium excrementi. Next base: position 9,536 of record NZ_CALGEO010000012.1, on the reverse strand, counting down.
GAATGACCATGAAGGATCAATCACTATCGCCAAGCCGCCCGGGGCCGACATTTTTGTAATAGCTACGGTAAGACCAAACCCTTGCAGTAACGCCAAAATCAAACCGAAAACTCTGGTTATTTGGTTTTCCTTTCTGCGGCCGTATTCCCCTTCCTTGCTGAGTTTATCCAAAGCAGGGAAGATGTGCGCGCCTTTTATCAAGCCCATGATGATGGACGCGTTGATATAAGGCATAATACCTAAAGCCAAGATTGAAAATCTCCCCAAAGCACCGCCGGAGAAGATGTTGAGAAACCCCAACATCCCCCCTTCGTGCTGCTTAAAGAAGCTGGCTATGGCATCAGCGTTGATGCCCGGTATCGGAACTACAGCGGCCACCCTGAACACCGCCAAGGCTATTATTACAAATAATATCCTTTTGCGGAGTTCGGGCGACTGCAGAATATTTGCTAAAGGGTTGTTATCCATTATTTAGCCTTTTTTTCTAATATTGTTACGCTGCCGCCGGCTTTTTCGATGGCCGCTTTCGCGGAAGCTGAAAAAGCATGAGCGGTGATTTTAAGAGCGGTTTTGATTTCGCCGTTGCCCAAAACCTTAACTTTGCCGAGTTTTTTGACAAGGTTTTTCTTTTTCAAGATTTCGGGGGTGACTTCTTCGCCGGCTTTGAATACTTTATCAAAAGAACCGATGTTTACGAGTTCATATCTGTTCTCGAACATAGCGTTGGAAAAACCGCTTTTCGGGATTCTTCTGACCAAAGGCATTTGACCGCCTTCTTTGGATTCTTTCTTCGTATTGCCGGAGCGGGAAGACTGGCCTTTCATACCTTTTGTTGAGGAGCGGCCCATACCGGAGCCCAACCCCAAACCTACTCTTCTCTTCGGTTTTCTTGAACCGTGTTTAGGAAAAAGTGTGCTAAGATCTACCATTTTGTTATCTCCTGTTCATTAAGCAGCGGCTTCCGTCTTTTCGGCGGCGGGAGCTTCCGCAACCGCGGGAGCGGCCGCTTCTACGGATTTACCGCGCTGAGCCAAAACGGCTTCTTTGCTCTTAAGCTGTTCAAGGGCTTTCATCGTGGCGTAAGCTAAATTGCAAGCATTGGTGCTGCCCAAGCTTTTGGCCAAAATGTTCTTGATGCCAGCGGCTTCAAGCACCAACCTGACGCCCGCGCCGGCGATAACGCCGGTACCGGGGGCGGCCGGTTTCATCCACACGGAGGCAGAACCGAACTTGCCGATTACCTCATGCGGAATGGTGTCGTTAACGATAGGGAACTTAACGGTATGTCTTCTGGCGTGGAATTCAGCCTTAGATACGGCGAACTGAACTTGATTCGCTTTACCTATTGATACGCCGACTTTGCCGTTGCCGTCGCCGACTACGACCAAAGCTCTGAACCCAAAGCGTTTACCGCCTTTTACCACTTTGGCCGTTCTGGCCACTTGGATAACGGTGGTTACGCCTTCGGCTTTGGGGCGCATCTGAAACTCGGTCCTCTGACCTTTCGCTTCTTTTTTATTTTCGCTCTTTGGCGTTTCTTTATTTAACATTTATTCACCTTGGTTAAAATTTCAAACCAGCTTTGCGCGCTGCCTCGGCCAGGGCTTTTACCCTGCCGTGATAGATTCTGGCGCCTCTGTCAAAGCAGACTTCCTTGACGCCTTTTTCCATGGCTTTCTTGGCGATGTATTCGCCCAAGACGCCGGCGGCTTCTATGCTTTTGCCGGAGGCTTTGAATTTGCCTTCAAGATCCTTGCTGGAAGTGGCGGCGCTTACCACCACTTTGCCGGTTGCGTCGTCAATTACGGAAGCGTATAAGTAATTAAGGCTTCTGTAAACAGATAATCTGGGCCTGTTCAAACCGGCCGCAGCCAATTTCTTTTTGGTTCTTTCTTTTCTGTAAGTATATCTCTCTTGTTTAGTAGCCATAATTATTTACCTCCAGCAGCTTTACCGGCTTTTCTGGCGATATGTTCGCCCTGGTATTTGATACCGCTGCCTTTATAGGGTTCCGGCGGTCTGATTTTGCGGATTTTAGCGGCGAAATCACCGACTAAAACTTTATCGCTGCCTTTGATTTCTACGATAGGGCTTTTAGGATCGGCCGTTACCGTAAGACCTTGGGGAATATCCAAAAGGACCGGATGGGAGAAACCCAATTCGAGATTGAGTTTGCTGCCCTGTACTACGGCTTTGTAACCGAGGCCGTTGACTTCCAGAACTTTCGTAAAAGCCGTTTCTACGCCGCTGACGATATTGGCGACTCTGGCCCTCGTCGTTCCGTAAAGGGCGTTGAGTTCGGCTTCCCTTTTAGGGTCTACGCTGAAGGTAAGCACCGCGCCTTCCAATTTGGCGCTGATGCCTTCAGGAATAGTGTAAGAAAGCGTGCCTAAAGGGCCGGTGGCTTTCAAAGCGCTGCCGTTTATTTCCACTTTTACTTTGGAAGGTACTTGTATAGGTTTTTTTCCGATTCTGCTCATTTTATTCTCCTTTACAATTACCAAATCTGGCAAAGCACTTCGCCGCCGACTTTTTCTTCCTTGGCTTTGCTGTCAGTCATAATGCCTTTGGAAGTTGAGAGTATAGAAGTACCGAAGGCGCCGCGTACCGAAGGGATATCCGTATAGGAGCTGTAAACCCTTCTGCCCGGGCGAGATACCCTTTTAAGGCCTTGGATAACGCTGAGGTTATCGTCGGTGTATTTCAAAAATACTCTTACAAAACCGCCTTTCGTTTCATTGTGGATGGCTTTATAGTTTGATATATAGCCTTCTTCTTTAAGAACACGGGCGATCTCAGTTTTGATTTTGGAAAAAGGAATATCAACTCTTTCCTTTTTCTTCATATTTGCGTTTCTTATTCTTGTTAAGAAATCTGCTATTGGATCCATATTCTAGTTTAGCCAAAACGAACTTACTTTCCGCATTAAAATGTTCGGGCGCAGCCCGGCGCAGAGTTAAATCCGCTTAAAGCTTCCTCCTGTTACCAGCTTGATTTTTTGACACCAGGAATTAATCCCTGATGGGCCATTTTTCTAAAACAGATACGGCAAAGACCGAAGTCCCTGTAATATCCTCTTGCTCTTCCGCAAATTTGGCAGCGGTTATGATACCTTACTGCAAATTTCTGCGGTTTTGCCATTTTCGCAACCCATGCTTTTGTAGCCATAGTTTAGTCGCGCTCCTTTGTTATTTCGTGCCTTTCTCTTTTCTGAAAGGAAAACCCATGAATTCCATCAGCTTCGTACCGTCGGCGTCATTTTTCGCGGTCGTTACGAAAGAGATGTTCATACCATGTGCTTTGGGAGATTTTTCCACGTCAATCTCCGGGAATACGTAATGTTCGCGGATGCCGATGTTAAGGTTGCCTCTTCCGTCAAAACATTTGCCGAAGCCCTGAAAGTCCCTTATGCGGGGGGCGACGATGTTTACGAATCTGTCAAAGAATTCATACATTTTGTCGCCGCGCAAGGTTACTCTTACGCCAATGGGCATACCTTCTCTCAGCTTAAAGTTGGAGATGGATTTTTTGGCTCTTCTTACCTGAGCCAGCTGCCCGGCGATATTGGAAAGATCTTCCCTGGCGATATCCAAAAATTTGATATCTTCTTTAGCGTCGGCTACGCCGATATTGATTACAATCTTCTCAAGTTTGGGGGCGGCCATGGGGCTCTTTACACCCAAATCTTTAAGAAGGGCGGGAAGGACGTTTTCTTTGTAGTATGCTTTGAGCCTGGGCTGATAGCCTTCGGCTTTTACTGTTTTCTTGGTTTCTTTTTTATCAGTCATTTTCTCTTCCTGCCTTATATCGCTTCATTGCATTTGCGGCAAATTCTGGTTACTGCGCCGCTCTGCTCTACTTTGTTTTTGGGCGTCATATGCTTTTTGCATTTGGAGCATACGACAGCCACGTTTGAGGCGTCGATAGGGGCTTCCATCTTCTGAATGCCGCCTTTATTGTTCTGATTAGGCTTTACGTGTTTGGAAATCATGTTAATGCCGGTTACGACGACTTTGTTTTTGGACGGCATAACTTCTCTGATTTCGCCGGTTTTGCCTTTATCTTTGCCCGCCAAGATAATTACTTTATCGTTCTTTTTGAGATTCATAATTATATTACCTCCGGTGCCAAGGAAATAATCTTAAGGAAGTTCTTTTCCCTAAGTTCCCTCGCGACAGGGCCGAATACGCGGGTGCCTTTGGGTTCGCCGTTTTCGTTGATAAGGCAAACGGCGTTATCGTCAAAGCGAATATAGGAACCGTCTTTTCTGCGTTTTTCCCTGGCGACTCTCACTACAACTGCGCGAACTACATCGCCTTTCTTTACGTTGGAGGTGGGGATCGCGTCCCTTACGGAGCACATAACCACATCGCCGAGTGAGGCAAAGTCCCTGTGGTGCCCGCCTCTTACTTTGAAGCACTGCACCTTTCTCGCGCCGGAGTTGTCTGCAACATTAAGTATGCTTCTTAACTGAATCATAATCTTATATCTCCGTTACCAATTAACCAAGGGCCTTTTCCACAATCTTGGAAATGCGCCATCTTTTAAGTTTGGACAAGGGCCTTGTAGCCATAATTTCAACCTTGTCGCCAATTTTGCTTTCATTGCCTTCGTCATGGGCGTGATAGCATTTGGAAGTTCTAATAATCTTACCGTAAAAAGCGTGCTTTTTGGTGGTCGTTACTTCAACCGTGCGGGTTTTGTTCATCTTGTCGGATTTTACTACGCCCGTAAGCACTTTCCTTTTAGCGCGATTTGTAATATTTTCCATTTATCAAATCCTCTTATTTGGACTGAGCCTTCTCTTTAATTAAAGTGTTGAGCAAGGCTATTTCGCGTCTGACGACTCTAATTTCCATAGGATTGGATAGCGGAGTCGTGCTGTGTTTAAAGAGAAGGTTAAACTGTTTCTCTTTAGCTTTTGCCAGCAGATCCTGAAGGTCCGCTAAGCTTTTTTGTTTTAAGGTTTCTTTTTCTTTGGCCTTCATAAATTACCTTCTTACCACAAGTTTCGTTTTGATAGGCAATTTGTCTGACGCAAGGCGGAAAGCTTGTTTGGTTTCCTCTAAAGCTGTACCTTCAATCTCAAACAAAATGCGGCCGGGTTTTACTACGCATACCCAATGATCCGGCGCACCTTTACCTTTACCCATCCTGGTTTCCGCGGGATGTTTGGTAATGGCTTTATCCGGGAAGACTCTCGTCCACATTTTACCTTTCTTTCTTACGAATCTGGAAAGGGTAATACGGGCCGCTTCAATCTGCCTGGCGGTAACCCATTTCGGCTCTAAGGCTTTAAGGCCGTATTCGCCGAAGGATACCTCTGCGCCTCTTTTAGCGTTTCCTTTAATGCGAGGAGCTGAATGAGGTTTGCGATATTTTACTCTTTTAGGCATCAACATATATTATTCCTCCCCCCTTATTTATCCTGCGCCGCTTTCTTGGCGGACGCTTTGGTGTCTGCGGCGGGGGTTACTTTTTCCTCAACGCCGTGCGCAGCGGTGCCTTCCTGCATTTCTCTGTGCTTTCTAAGTTCGTTTAAGATCTCTTTCGGAGTCTTGGCGAAGTGAATCTTCTTGAAGATCCATACTTTTATGCCGATTTTACCGCTTACGGTATTGGCTTCATAAGTGCCGTAATCGATATCTGCGCAGAGAGTATGCAAAGGTACGCGGCCTTCTCTCTTCCATTCGGTTCTGGCGATTTCCGCACCGCCGAGCCTGCCGCCTACCATGATTTTAATACCCAAAGCTTTGCCGGCTAAGGCCTTGTCGATGGCTTTCTTCATAGCTGCGCCGTAGTGAGCGCGTTTTTCTATCTGGAAAGCGATTGACTGGGCGACGAGCCTGGCGTCGGTTTCGGGGTTTTTAATCTCAATAACGTTTACAAACGTTTTGCTGCCCGTAAGTTTTTCAAGGTCTTTTCTTAAGGCTTCAATATCGGCGCCTTTTTTGCCGATTACTACGCCCGGGCGGGCCGTATGTATGTTGACTCTTAAGAAAGAACCGGCTCTTTCAATGCCGACGGAGCTTACCGCGGCGAGCTGGAACCTGGATTCCACAATCTGCCTTATCTGGAAATCTTCCATAATAAGAGCAGGCATATTTTTAGGGGCAAACCATCTGGACTGCCAATCCTGCGTATAACCAAGTCTTAAGCCTTTAGGGTGAATCTTATGTCCCATTATTTAAGCCCTCCCTTTACGGTGCGCGCGCCCTTTTTCTCGTCGCTGACGATTACCGTTAAGTGGCAGACGCTTTTCTTATAAGGCATAGCTCTGCCTTGAGGGCCGGGCTGTACTCTTTTTAAGTGTTTCATAGGGCCTATGTTTGCATAAGCCTCTTTAATATATACTTTGGAAAAATCAAGCTTTTTGCCGGATTTTACCTGAAGGTTCGAAGCTGCGGAATGAATGGTTTTCTGAACCAAATCGCTGCAGCGAAGCCCGGTGAAAGGAATCATTCCTTCAGCCGCTTTTACGCTTTTGCCGCGGACCAAGTCCAACAGAAAACTTACTTTCCTGCTGCCGTACCTTTGAAATTTAGCTTTTGAACAAGCTTCCATATCAAATCCTCGTTATCTCTTATTTCAAGGCCTTGGACTCTTTGGTCATACCGCCGTGGCCTTTAAACGTCCTGGTGAAAGCGAATTCACCAAGTTTGTGCCCTATCATTCTTTCGCTTACATATACGGGTAAGAATTTTCTGCCGTTATGTACCAAGAACGTATGCCCGACAAACGCGGGAACTATAGTGCATGCTCTGGACCATGTCTTTATCTGTTTTTTGTCAGTGGGAGACATAGCCTCTACAGCTTCAAGTAAGTTGTGGTCTACATAAGGACCTTTCTTTGTGCTTCTTGACATAATTAGTTAGCTCCCGACGAGTTTTTACGTCTGTCTTTGATGATCATCCAATCCCAAGTCTTTGCGGGTCTGGTTTTCAAACCGCGGGACATTTGGTTCCAGGGTGATCTGGGTATGTTGCCGCCCTTGGAGTGGCCTCTGCCGCCGCCCATAGGGTGGTCAACGGCGTTCATAGCGTTACCGCGTACGGTCGGTTTAATGCCGCGATGTCTGTTTCTGCCGGCATTGCCGATTACTACGGCGTTATGTTCCGTATTGCCTACCTGGCCGATTGTGGCGCAGCAGTTTTCCGGAATAAGCCTTATTTCGCCTGAGGGCATCTTGATATGGACATAGCCGCCGTCTTTGGCCATGATTTGAGCCTGTGATCCGGCGGAGCGGGCAAGCTGCGCGCCTTTGCCGACTTTAAGCTCTATGGCGTGGATAAAAGTACCTTCGGGGATATTTTTCAACGGAAGGCAGTTACCCACTTTAATATCTGCTTTGGGGCCTGACATAACTGTGTCGCCGACTTTAAGGCCGATGGGATGAATCATATACTGTTTATCGCCATCAGCGTAATTTAAAAGACAAATGCGGGCGGATCTGTTCGGATCGTATTCAATGGATACGACTTTGGCCGGTACGCCGTATTTGGTTCTTTTAAAGTCAATTTTCCTATAGGCTTGTTTATGGCCGCCGCCGATGTGGCGTACCATAATCATACCCGTATTGTTTCTGCCGCCGCTCTTCCTTAAACCTTTGGTCAATCTCTTTTCGGGAGTTGTTTTGGTTATTTCGGAAAAGTCGGCAACCGTGATAGTTCTCCTGGAAGGAGTATACGGTTTGAATGTCTTAATAGGCATATTTGTAACTTTTCTCCTTGTTTACGGTTACTTAGACGCGGTTTCTACCGTGTCTATTTTATCGCCTTTCTTCAATGTGACGAGGGCTTTCTTCAAATCAGGCCTTTTGCCTGCGAAGCGGCCCATTCTTTTTACTTTGCCGCGCAGCGGAATGGTGGCAATGTTTTCAACCGTTACGTTGAAAATCTTTTCCACCGCTTCGCGGATTTCGTGCTTATTGGCGGTCTTTTCGACCACGAAACAATAGCAGTTATTGGTATCTCTTAAGATTAAGCTTTTTTCTGTTAAGAGAGGTTTCTTTATCGTTTCAAATATCTTCGTCATTTTATCTCCTCAGCTTAAGCGGCCATTTTCTCAAGAGCTTCTTTAGTAAAAATCACCTTGCTGCAGTTAAGCACCACATAAGCGTTTAAATCCGCCGGAAGCATCTGCAATACGCCGGCGATGTTGCGCCCGGCTTTTTCCAGATTGGCGTCGGCCAAACTTACGATTAAGGGTTTTTTGCCAGCGTCTAAAGTTTTAAGGACCTGGGCCACAGCTTTGGTTTTGGGTTCTTTAACGTCGAAGTTGTCAAGAACCACTACACTGTCGGAATTCAATTTGGCCGTCAAAGCCTGCGCTAAGGCAAGTCTTCTTTTGGCGGCGGGTAAATCCTGCCTGAAAGATCTCGGCGTGGGGCCGAAAGCGACGCCGCCGTGTCTCCAGATCGGGGATCTCATGCTGCCGTGTCTGGCGCGGCCGGTGCCTTTCTGCTTCCAGGGTTTTTTGCCCGTACCGGAAACTTCGCTGCGGGTTTTAACGTCGGCGGAGCCGGCTCTCTGATTGGCTAAAAAGGCCGTGATGACTTCATGAAGGAAAGTCGGGTTGGGTTTCTTGCCAAAGAGCGCTTCGGGCAAGGCTACCGTACCTTGTTCTTTACCTTGAATGTTTAAAAGTTTAGTTTCCATTGTCAACCTTCCTATTTCTTCTTGGTGTTAGCGGCTTTGGAGGCGGAAATTTTCTGTACCTGCGCGGCCACTACGTGTTTTTTAGGTTTGGAGGTTTCCAAAACGGATACGATGGTCCCTTTAGCGCCCGGAACCGAACCTTTCAAGAAAATAAGGTTGTTTTCGGTATCGACTTTCGCTACTTCTATCTTGGAAACTGTGGTGGTGGTAAAACCGTAATGACCAGCCATTCTCTGGCCGGACAATACTTTACCTAAAGATCTTCTTGAAGCTAAACCGCCGGGGGCTCTTTCCCTGTCGGAAGCGCCGTGTGATGCGGGCTGGCCGGCAAAGCCGTGGCGTTTCATCGCGCCGGCAAAACCGCGGCCTTTAATTTTACCCTGGACGTCTACATAATCGCCGGGTTTGAATACGCTTCCCAAATCAATTACCTGGCCAACTTCAAAGCCGGTAATATCAGCCAAGCGGCATTCTTTGATATGTTTTACAGGAGCTACGCCCAACTTTTTAAAGTTACCCAAATCGGGTTTGTTAAGCCTGCTTTCCTTTACATCGCCAAAACCCAAAGCTACGGCGCTGTAGCCGTCTTTTTCCTGAGTTCTGACTCTTACAATTTTACAAGGGCCCGCTTTTACTACGGAAACCGCGTGAAGATTGCCTTTTTCATCGAACAACTGCGTCATGCCCAATTTTTCGCCAAGTACAAAGCGAAGAGTGGCAGGAGCCGTCTTTACTTCCGCTTTAGCCGTTTCGGCCGCGGCGGCTTGAGTATTTGTTTCTTCTGACATTATTTTTCCTTTCACCGCACAGCGGAAAGGTGTGGGACAAAATGTCCTTTTAAAATATGTTATCATACAAAAGAAAGTTTTTCTATATACT
>NZ_CALGEO010000011.1:0-12293 GCF_937881865.1 Candidatus Proelusimicrobium excrementi | reverse complement strand
GCGCAGTATCCAAGTGAGCAAAAAATCAAAATTTGCCTAAATATTAAAGCTTGTTAGCCGCAACAGCGTAACACCACGCGAGTAAAAAATACAACTTAGACCGAACAAAAAGGCGGGGATATTTCTAAATCCCCGCCCCAAAACTAAAACCCAAACCAACCGCCCTATTCGGCGGAACTTTCTTCCTGCCAGCCGCCGCCCAAAGCTTGGGCGATAGCCACCAAAGCGCTAAGCTGATTGCAGCGCGCCGCCGCAAGGCTTGTTTCGGCATTAAGAAGATTTCTTTCAACGTCGAGCAGATTTAAAATATCTATCAAGCCCGCATCCTGCTGTTTCTGCGCCAGTTTCAAGCTGCGCGCCAAAGCTTCCGTTTGGGCTTTGTTGGCGAGAACAACCTTTCTGTAATACTGGTTATTGTTCAATGCGTCGTAAACGTCGCGGTAGGCGTTTTGGGCGGATTTTTCGTAAGAGGCAAGCATTTGCTTATAAACAGCTTCGGCCTGCTTGTTTTGGCTCTTTATTTTGCCGCCTTGGAATATAGGCAGTATCAGCCCCGCGCCGCCGCTCCAGAAAGAAGTTGAAGGCGCAACCAAAGTGCCGAGCTGGTCGCTGGCGTATCCGCCGGAAGCCGTCAAAACGATATTCGGGAAATAAGCCGCTCTTGCCGCGCCTATATTGGCGTTTGCCGCGATTAAAAGGCCTTCCGCCGCGCGAACGTCCGGGCGGCGGGCCAGCAAGCCTGCGGGTATGCCGGAGGGAACCTCAGGCAAAACCTTTATCTTCTGCAAAGGCGTGCCCTGAAGCTTGCTTTCTATAATTTCGCGCGGAGTTCTGCCTAACAAGACGGATAAAGCCGTCTGTGAAAGCGCGAAGCGGCGTTCGTATTCCGCAAGGGAAGCTTCCACCGCGGCCATTTCCGCTTCCACCCTTTTAAGATCCAGTTCCGTGGAATAGCCGTTTTTGTAGCGGACTTTATAAATCCTTACGCTTTCACGTCTGGAATCTAAAGTCTTGCGGGAGATATCCACTTGCTCTTTTAAGGTTATGAAAGAGAAGTAATAATTTGCGACGTCGGCCGTTAAAGCCAAGCGGACGGTATCTTTTTGCGATTCCGTACTTAAAAGCTCAGCTCTGGCGGCTTCGCTCAAGCGGCGGTAGCGGCCCCAAAAGTCAAACTGATAAGCCGCCGTAAGGCCTATATTATACTGCGCGAAAGAAGAATGTTCGGCAAAACCTATCCTTTGTGCGTAGCCGGTGGCGTCCAAAGTGGGAAGCTGATCTCCGTAAGCTATACCCAGTTTGGCCCGGGCTTCTTCAACCTTCGCCACGGCCGAAACCAAATCCTTATTATTAAGGAGGGCTTCCTCTTCAAGAGCGTTCAATACGGGATCTTCAAACATCTCCCACCATTTTTCTTTGGTGAAGACGCTGTAATCTTCCTCCTGAGCTTTGGGTAAATCAAGCTCAGGCTTTTTATAATTCGGCCCCATAAGACAGCCGCTTAACAAGACCGCAAAGCTCAGCAGAGCGGCTAATTCTTTACGCATTTTCTCCCCCTTTCCCTTCTTGGGCTTTTTCGTTTTTGGACTTACCGGAAGTAAGCACAAAGAAAAACGGCACAAACAAAGGCGCAAGCAATGTCGCGCCCAACATCCCGGCCACTACGGCCGTACCGATTGAGTGCCTGCTGGCCGCACCCGCGCCGCCGGCCAAAGCCAAAGGCATACAGCCCAAGATAAAGGCCAAAGAAGTCATTACTATCGGCCTGAACCTCAGCTTGGCGGCTTCCACCGCGGCCTGCGCCGCAGTTTTGCCCTGCTCTTTTATCATTACGGCAAATTCCACAATCAAAATAGCGTTTTTGGCGGCAAGGCCGACCAATGTAACCAAAGCTATTTGGAAGTATATGTCATTATTCAAAGTGGAAACAAACACGCCGGAAGACATATAAGCGATTTTCTGCGCCAGCGCGCTGGGCAGGAAGTGCAGCCCCCTTATAAATACACCGCCCAAAGCACCGAGCAGAGCAAACGGAACGGCCATCATTACGGCTATCGGCAAGGACCACTTTTCATACTGGGCCGAAAGAATTAAAAATACCACCAAAAGGCCCAAAAGCAAAGCCATGGCCGACGCGCTGCCCGTGAGCTTTTCCTGATAAGCGGAGCCGGTCCAAGCCAAAGTATAGTCCGTGCCTAAAATATCCTTGGCGGCCTTTTCCATGGCGGACATAGCCTGCCCGGTGGAATAACCGCTGGCAGGCGTTATAAGCACTTTGGCCGACTTAAACAAATTAAAACGCTCTACCGTATCCGCGCCTTTAATCTCATTAAAATAAACCAACGCGGAAAGCGGAACCATATCGCCGCCGTCAGAGCGGACGTAAACACCATTTATCTGTTCCTTATGGGCGCGGTAATCCCCGCGGGCCTGCATCATCACTTTAAAACTGCGGCCGAACTTGGTAAAGTCATTAACGTAATAAGTGCCGAAAGTGGCCTGGAGCGTTGTAAAAAGATTGTTTAAAGATACGCCCATGGACTTGGCCTTTATCGTATCTACCATAAGTTTAAGCTGAGGCACGCTCGCGCTGAAGGTAGTTGTTACGGACTGCACGGAAGGATCCTTTTGGGCTTCGGCTATAAACTTGTTTATTTTCTGTTCCAAATCTACGCTGGTGGCATTGCTGCCGCGGCTTTGTATGTAGCCTTCCAATCCGCCGGTGGTGCTCATGCCGGAAATAGGCGGCATATTAAAAGGCAGGACTAAAGCGTTGGGAATATTCTTCATCCCGGCCGCGTAAATGGAACGTATAAGAGAAGTTACGGAAAGATCTTTGCTTTCGCGCTCTTTCCAATCTTTAAGAGTTATAAAAAACGCGCCGTAATTGTTCTTCATTGAGCTGGAAATCAAATCAAAACCGCTGAAAGCCAAAGTATTCGCAACCTGAGGCTCCCGCCCGATAATGCTTTCCATTTTATCCATAACGCTTTCCGTTTTATCCAAGGAAGAACCCGGATCAAGCATGACGGAAGTCATCATAATACCCTGGTCTTCGTCGGGGACGAGTGAAGTCGGCGTAATTTTAAACAAAGCCGCCAAAAGCACAACGATAACGGCAAAGACGCTTAAAGAAATCACCGTATGCTTGACAAAGAATGCGGCGCCCGATACGTATTTATCGGTAAGCGCGGCGAATTTTCTGTCAAACCAAGCAAAAAAGCCGGTATCTTTATGTTCCGGTTTTTTAAATATCAACACGGTCAAAGCCGGGGTAAGAGTCAAAGCCACAAGGCCCGATATTACCACGGATACGGCTATCGTAATTGCAAACTGCTGGTACATAGCGCCGGTCATGCCGCCCATAAAAGAAACCGGCACGAATACGGCCGAAAGCACCAAGACTATCGCCACCAGCGGGCCGGAAACTTCGTTCATGGCTTCAATGGTTGCGTCTTTGACGCCGACGCCCTTTTCGTGCATAATACGTTCTACGTTTTCAATAACGATAATGGCGTCGTCAACCACGATGCCGATTGCAAGAACCAAACCGAAAAGCGTCAGGGTGTTGATTGAAAAACCAAATAAGAGCATGCCCGCAAAAGCGCCCACGATTGAAACAGGGACCGCCAAGCACGGAATCAAAGTTGCGCGCCAGTCCTTCAAGAACAGGAACACAACCGCGAACACCAATATCATGGCTTCGATAAGGGTATGTATAACTTCTTCTATGGAAACTTTTACGAAAGACGTCGTATCATAAGGAACGTTATAAGCCATATCCGGCGGGAAGTTGGCCGCAAGCTCCGCCATTTTGGCGTCTACGGCTTCCGCAGTGGCGACGGCGTTGGCGCCCGGGGAAAGATATACGCCTATCGGCACAGCCGGTTTCCCGTTCTGATTGGCCACAAATTCATAAGTCTGCGAACCAAGTTCGATATCGGCAACGTCTTTGAGTTTTAAAGAAGTGCCGTCGCCGTTGGCTCTTAAAATGATATTGCCGAACTCCTGCGGCGTTTTAAGGCGACCCTCAACTTCAATGGAATAAACCCTGTCAACCTTTATATTTAAAGGAGGCTGCCCCACTTTACCCGCCGCTCTTTGGGCGTTTTGTTCCTGAACGGCGGCGGCAACGTCGGCGGGGGTTATGCCAAGCTTGGCCATAACGTCGGGTTTGAGCCAGATTCTCATTGAATAATCATTGGCCGTCATTACCTGCGCGTCGCCTACGCCGGAAATACGTTTTAAATCATCCACTACGTTAACCAAAGCGTAGTTGCCCATATAGGTGGTGTCATAAGTGGAATTTGGCGAAGTTATGGAAATAATCTGCAAAATTGAACTGGATTTTTTATCCACCGTAACGCCGTATTTGCGAACGTCTTCCGGCAGGGAAGACTGCGCCGACTGCACACGGTTGTTGACGTTAATCATGGCTTGGTCGGCGTCGGTGCCGATGTCAAAATAGACGGTAAGGTTCATATCCCCGTTTGAAGAGGAAACGGAGTTCATATAAATCATATTGTCCACGCCGTTGATTTTCTGCTCAAGCGGGGCGGCCACAGATTCCGCAATGACTTCCGCCGACGCGCCGGGATACTGGGCTTTTACGGCTATGGAAGGCGGCGTAAGTTCGGGATACTGGGCTATCGGCAAGTTAAGTATTGAAACTATGCCGGCCAGCAAAATAAACAAAGATATTACCGTCGCGAAAATGGGACGTTCTATAAAAAATTTGGAAAACATTTTACGCCCCTCTTATTTATTTTCCAAAATGGAGTTAGGAACTAAATTTACCCTTACCTTTTGGCCGGGTTTTATCTTTACCAAGCCTTCGGTTACCACTACTTCGCCCGGTTTAAGCCCTTCATTGATAAAAGCCCTTGAGCCCGAAAGCGACGCTTTGACCGGCACGGCCTCCACCACTCCGTCGCGCACTACATAAGCCGAATAGCCGTTATCGCCCTGCACCAAAGCGGCGACGGGCACCAATATGGCGTTTTTATAGGAAATATTCGTCAGCTTTACTTTTACGAATTTTCCCGGCATAAGCACCGGCGATCTTTCCGGATTGGGTAGTTGAGCTTTTATGGCTACGGAAGAAGTTTTGGTGTCTTCGGAGCTGTCCACAAAAAATATTCTGCCTTCTTCGGGATAGATTGAACCGTCGTTTAAAATCACTTCAACGCCGACGTCTTCCATGGCGACGTTGATTTCCCCGGCTTTTCTGAGTTTCGGGGCGTTGTCCCATTCCCTACTGGGAACGGAGAAGTTAACGTAAAGAGGATTTGTCTGAACCATGGTCGTCAAAAGGCTGGAAGCAGGGCTTGTAGGAGAAATCAAACTGCCTACGGACTGAGCTTCCTTGCCCGTTATGCCCGATATCGGGGCTTTTACGGTGGTGTAGCCGAGGTTTATTTCCGCTTCTTCCAAACCGGCTTTGGCAACCTGTTCATTGGCCTGGGCGCGTTCATAGGCGGAAAGAGCGTCATCGTATTCTTTTGCGCTTATGGCGTTTTCCTTAATTAATTTGGCCATTCTGTCATAATCGCGTTTTGTGCGTTTTACCTCGCTTTGCGCCTGAGCCAAAGAACCTTTGGCTTTTTCCAGCGCAACCTGATAAGGCTGCGGATCAATTATAAAAAGGGGTGTGTCCTTTTCAACGTAAGAACCTTCGACGTACAAACGTTCTTTAAGTATTCCGCCTACTTGGGCGCGGACGTCAATGTTCAAAGAACCGTCAATCTGCGCGGGATATTCTATATTCAGCGGCGCGTCTTGTTGGGTTACGGTTATACCGTTAACCAGCGTTTCTTGCTCGGCAACGGTTTGCTGTTCGCCGCAGCCGCATAACAAAAGGGCCAAAGCGAAGAAAGAAATACCGCTTAAAAATACTTGTTTTTTCATTATACTCCTCTTCAGTAATAAATTAAATTCCGTCACGGCAAACGCCTAAACAATATTATACCATTAAACGGACGTTTTAAAAGAGTTATAATAGCCTTATGAACAACAGCTATTTTAAACAGATTTCGGCTTTGCTGGAAGATATAGAAAACACCCAAACCCCGGCAATGCAAAAAGCCGCCGCTTTTGCTGCGCAAACCATGGAGCGCGACGGAATAATTTACACTTTCGGCGCGGGCCACAGCCACGGCGCGGCTGTGGAAAACTTCCACAGGAGCGGCTGCCCGGCCTGCGTCAGCGCGGTGCTTGACCCGGCTTTCTCGTTCATGCCGTCTGCGCACGCGGCGACGGATTTGGAAAGGCTGGAAGGTTTTGCCCCCGCAATACTTAAAAGGCACGATATGCGCCCCGGCGATTTGATGATAATAATTTCCAATTCCGGCAGGAACCCGGCCGGCATAGACGCGGCTTTATACGCCAAACAAAAGGGCTTAAAAGTTATCGCCTTAACCGCGCTTGCCGCACATAAAGAAAGCAAAAGCCGCCATTCATGCGGCAAAACTTTAAAGGATTTGGCCGATGTAGTTATAGACGACAGATGCTCAAAACAGGAAACGGCTTTGGCTTGTGAAAATCCCGGCCGGGCCCCGGTTTCCACCATAGCATGCGCCGCCATAATCAATTCCGTCATAAGCCAAGCGGTAAAAACGCTTGAAGAAAAAGGCTTTAAAACGCCGCTCTATTCAAGCAGCAACGCCGAAGGCGGAGATGAAAACAATTCCAAACTGGCCGAAAAGTACAAACGCAGAATTTTGCATCTTTGCTGAAGCGCCCCGCAAAACAAGCGTATTTTCCAAAGATGTTTTCAACCGAAAGAAAAGCCCGGCTCTTTATTTAGGAGCCGGGCTTTAGCAACAGTGAACGATTTCCGTCAAATGGCCAGTATCGCCTATGCCGAGCGTAGTTTTTTTGATTTCGAACTTCAAAGTCATTACGCCGTCTTCGCTGGCGCCTTCGGAAGCGTATTTTTGTTTTTCCACGGCGGCGGAAATTTTTTCGGCCGCGGCGGAAGATTCCGCCATTGAGTAAGAGGACATATCAGCCGCAGCGGCAAAAACGCCGGCGCAGGCTAAAACGGCTGACAAAACGATTTTTTTGAACATTCGGTTATCTCCTGAATATATAACTTTATTTTTTGTAAGTTTTATTAAAAGGACTTTCAAGAGAAAAAGGTCCCCCTCCGCGATGGGCCCAAAGGCCCATTTATAAATGCTAAAATATCAGTGCGGGGATTGATTTGATTACAGCCGCCCGCTTATAAAACTTAACGACAAAAGCTAAAGTTACCCGGCATAGGGAACAAAAGCAAGGAGATATATGATACTTACCATTGATATCGGCAATACGCAGATATTCGCGGGGGTCTTCGACGGGGACGAAATTAAAGCCCGCTTCCGCAAGACTTCCACCGGCTCGATAACTTCAGACGAACTCGGCATATTCCTTACCGCCATTTTAAGAGAACACGACATAAACCCCAAAGAAATTAAGGATATTTCCATATCTTCCGTGGTGCCTTCCCTTTTAAGGACTGTTCAAAACTGTTGCGCAAAGTACTTCGGCATAAAACCTTTCGTGGTGGAAGCCGGCATTAAAACCGGTATTAAGATACCGGCATCTTACGATAAACTCGGCGCGGACCGCGTGGCGGACTGTATGGCGGCCGTAAAGCGCTTCCCGGGGCAGAATCTTATAGTGGTGGATTTCGGCACGGCAAACACTTTTGACGCCATTTCCAAAAACAAAGAATACAAAGGCGGCGCTATTACCGTCGGCGTGGGAACTTCCTTAAAAGCTTTAACGCAAAACACCGCGCTGCTTTCAAACGTGGAAATAGTAAAACCCAAAAAAGCCGCCGGCTGCACAACGGAACATCAGCTTCAGTCCGGCTTATACTACGGGCATTTGGGCATAATAAAGGAATATATATTCCGCCTGCGCAAGGAATGTTTTAACGACGAAGAAGCCGTAGTGGTGGCTACCGGCGGATTTGCGAGAATGTTTGAAAAAAGCGACGTCTTCGACCGATATGACCCGGATTTACTGCTTGAAGGCATAAAATACGCCCTCGAAATGAACAGAGAAGAAAACAAGAGAAAAAAGAGAACCTCGAAATGAAAGGGAAGAAGATACTTTTTATTCTAAGCGGTTCCATAGCTTGTTTTAAAGCCTGCGAAGTTGTTTCGGCCCTGATAAAGAACGGGGCCGAAGTTCAAACCTGCGCCACCAAAAACGCGCTTAATTTTATAGGCGAAGCCACATTGGAAGGCCTTACGCACAAAAAAGTTTATCACGAGATGTTTGAATCAGGCTCATATCTTAAGCATATAGAGCTTAATTCCTGGGCCGAGCTGACATTGCTCTGCCCCGCCACGGCAAACATCATCAATAAAATAGCCGCCGGCATAGCCGATGATTTTGCTTCAACGCTTTTGGCCGCAAACGATTACAAAAAACCTTTTTTAATCGCTCCGGCAATGAACGTCAATCTTTATCTTAACCCGGCCACGGCTGAGAGCATAGAAAAGCTTAAAAAAAGAGGCGTTGTTTTTATAGGCCCGGAAACCGGCCTGTTGGCCTGCGGAGTAAAAGCCATAGGCAAAATGAGCGAACCCGCCGAAATACTGAAAGCCGTTAAGGAAGTTTTATGAAAATTCTCATTACCTTAGGCGGCACCGCGGAAGCTTTGGACGGGGTAAGGTTTATAACGAATTTTTCTTCGGGCGCGACGGGCAGTTTTATCGCGGACGAACTAACCAAAAGCGGGCATAAAGTGAAAGCCTTATGCTCAAAAAACGCAAAAGTTCTGCCAGGCCTTTGCGAAAAACTTTTATATTCCGATTTTAAATCCTTAGACGAACTTATCCGGCGGACTTTAAAAGAGGAGAACTTTCACCTTATAATACACCTTGCCGCGGTAAGCGATTTTTCCCCCGTGAGCATAACTTGCTCCGGGCGGGAAATACGCCCCGGGGAAGAAAAGAAAATCCCCTCCGACGCGGAAGAAATGACCGTTAAACTAAAAAGAAATTTTAAGATAGTAAGCCGACTGAAGGATTATGCTTCAAACAAGCCGGCCGTGGCGGCTTTCAAACTTACAAACGGCGCAAGCCAAGAAGAAGCCCGCAAAGCCGCCTTAAAAGTTGAGGGAGCGGATTTTGTCGTACACAATGATTTAAGCGAACATGCCTCAAAAGAAAGAAAATTCACTTTTTACAAGCAAGGCTTTAAACAAAAAATCTGCCCCTTGCGCGAGTTGCCGGAGCAGATTTTAAAATCGGCTTTGGAAGTTCTTAACGCTTAGCCAAAGTAACCATATAAGCGCCGCCTAGCGCAAGCGCAAGGCCCGCCGCCTGATAGAGCTGTATTTTGTCAAAACCTGTCGCCACGGAAAGTATATACGTAAAAACAGGGTATGAAAGTATCACGGCGGTGGCTTTTGCCAAAGGCATATTTCTTATGGCCTGATACCAAAATTTATTACGCAAAGTATATACGAAAACCGCTATATAAAACAAAGCCGCCACGGAAACAGCGGAAGGCTTAAAGCTTATTTCCATACCCAGCGGCAAAGCGGCCAAAGCGAGGACCGCGCTCCACAAAAAGCCGTAAAAACCGCGCGCGGCGGTTATAAAATCAACGCTGATATCCGCCGGAAGTTTCTTGGCCGCTATATGCGAAACCTGAAACATCCACACCGTGCCTATTACAATCAAATCTCCTTTCCACATGGGAGTATAGCCGTTGACGGCCAAAATCAGCACCGCGCCCGCCACTACCATTACCGTGCCGGCTATTTGTTTTAAGCTTGGTCTTTCCCTAAGGAACAAAAAAGCGAAAATAAGGGAATACACGCTTTCGGCCTGATTTAAAATGGCGGAGTTGGAAGGCGTAGTCCAGCGTAAAGCCAAAAGCAAAAGCATAAAAGGCAAAGCCGTGCCGAAAAGCCCCATAACCGAAAGACGGAAACGAATGTCCTTATCAACCAAACGCCCCCACATTTTATGTTTGGTAAGCCAAGGCGCATAAAGCGCAAGCGTAGTTAAAGTGCCGGCCAGCAAAATGAAAGACGGCGACATATAGCCCACGGAAAATTTGCCGGCTATCGGCGAACCCGCAGTAATAAAAAGCGCAAGCCAAAGGGCTTGTACAGGTGAAAGTTTCATATTTTTTACCGTTTTTTTATAAATTTAATCTTCTTTAAATATTTCGGTAACGCGCGGCAAAATGCCGGTGCAGCAGGCTATCATAACGCCGTAATTGCTGACGGGAACGCCCGCTTCCGCCAAGGCCGCAACGCGCTGTTTAAGCTGATTTTTCGTCACCATGCATCCGCCGCATTGAACGGCTAAAGCGTAAGAAGACAAATCATCAGGCAAAGGCTCAAGGCCGGGAACAATTTTAAACTCAAGCTTCCTGCCGCTTTTTTTGCTTATCAGCGCGGGCAGTTTGACGCGGCCGATGTCCTCGCAAGTTATCGCGCTGTGATTGCAGGATTCCAAAATCAGCACTTTGTCGCCGTCCTTTAAATCGGCCAAAGCTTCGGTTCCTTTTAAATACATCGGCAGATTGCCTTTAAGCCTGGCAAATAAAATGCTGAAACTGGTTAAAGGAATTTCCGGCGGGACAATCGCGCTGACTTCCTTAAAAGCCTGGGAATCGGTAACCACAAGTTTCACTTTTATCGGCAGTTTTAAAAAGGCGGCAAGTTCCCCGGGCTGTAAAACCACGCTTACCGCTTTATTATCCAAAATGTTCCTTACAGCTTTTACCTGCGGCAAAATAAGCCGGCCGGCCGGGGCGGCGGAATCTATCGGGCAGACCAAAACGACTATATCGCCGGAGGAAATTTTATCGTCAAGCAGAATTTGTTTTTCCGTATGAGGTTTCAATTTCTTAAGAGCTTGCAAAACCGGCTTTACGTCCGGCGCGTTTTGCGCGCTGAACTCCACAACGGTTTCGGCCAAGCCTTCAATTTTTTTAAAATCGGATCTGTCGCTTTTATTGTTGACTATAAGAAAAGGAATATTTCTTTTTTTAAAAACGGAAATCAGCTTTTTATCCGCTTCCCCCGTTGCTCCGGCGTTTACAACCAAAACGGCCATGTCGATAATATCCAAAGTTTGAAGCGTTTTGGCTACGCGGCTTGAAGCGAGAGCGGTATCGTCGTCAACGCCGGCGGTGTCGATAAGAACCGCTGGGCCGATTCCGTCAAGCTCCATAAGTTTTTTAACGGGGTCCGTGGTGGTGCCCCTTTCCGGCGAAACTATCGCGGTATTTTGCCCGCTCAGTCTGTTGATTAAAGAGCTTTTACCGCTGTTGACTCCGCCGTATATACCGATATAAATTTTGTCCATGATTATATTGTATAATTTTAGTGGAGGATATAAAAATGAAAAAACTTTTACTTTTTACTTTGGCTTTTTTAATCGCGCTTCCCGCTTTCGCACAGGAAAAAAAGCATAATCTTTCGCTGGCGTTTGAAACTTCAAATTACAGTTACAGAGAACCCAGCCTGCAATATCCGCCCGACTGGAGCGGAACAATGTACGGCGTTTCCGCCCAATATACGGGCAGGAGCCTGTTTTCCGACGGAACGGAAATATCCGCGGAAGACCGCAGCTTTTTAAACCTCGAACTGCGCTATATGCAGGGCGACGTCGATTATGACGGTTATTTACAAGACGGCACACCCTTTAAAGCAAAAGATATAGGCGATTATTATTTTGAAGGCGCGCTGACCGCCGGCGCGGTTTACGATATCGGGCAGAGCGGATTTTCCCTCTGGCCTTATTTGGGTTTGGGTGCAAGATACCTCGTCGACCGTTTAAACGAAACCGGAAGCGGCGGATACAGAAGGACTTCAACCTATATCTATATGCCGATAGGCTTAAAAGCAAAGCAGGAACTTTCAAACGGGTGGAGCTTAAGCGCAAACGGACAGTTTGACGTATTGCTTTCGGGAAGGCAGTCTTCCAAAGACATCGGCGGGGAACTCAGCATCCGCAATAAACAAGACGAAGGCTACGGCTTAAGAGGCAGCGTTAAACTTCAGAAAGATTTTAAAAACTTCGGGATTTTCGCAGAGCCTTTCATAAGATACTGGCACATTCAAAACTCCGACGGAGTGCTGGTAACGGACGGGATGTATATTTACGAATTCGTCGAACCTAAAAACGAAACAAGAGAATACGGGCTTAAAATCGGTTTGGCTTTTTAAAACTTTCTTCCGTCAAAATCACCACGTCCAGCTTTCCCCGCTTCAGATTCCAAATCATGGAGGAGACCCGCCCTTCCAAGGCATTGAATTGGATATGGGAGCTTTG